>JBJMTR010000064.1:0-11714 GCA_045811565.1 Bradyrhizobium sp. | reverse complement strand
TTGCAGCTCGGGGACTGTAAGTCGATTGTTGAGCGGCAGGAAGATCGCGCCGATCCGGCCGCAGGCAAACTGCACTTCCAGCGTATCCGTCGTGTTCAGTGCCAGCACCGCGACACGGTCGCCGCGCGCCACCTTCAGCTGGTCGCGTAAATGCGTCGCAAGGCGCGAGATCCGCATGTCGAACTGCGCGTAAGTGAAGCGGCATCCGCTGGCGAGGTCGATCATCGCCAGCTTGTCTGGTGTCCGCCGGCCGAAATGGGCAATCCAGTCGTAATAGCGAACCGGCAAAATTCCCTCCTGAGACGAACGGTCTTGTGCCGCCTGATCATTGCTTGATCTTATGCCACGGGGCCGCAGTGGAGCGGTCCTATCGGAATACTGTCTTGCGTTTACTGGCTGGGCTGTGGCCAGATCAGCCGCGTTGGCCTATGCAGCCACTCGACGCAAGTTAGGCTACCGATTTCCCGACTCGTGCGTCCAGCAATAAAACGTTAAGGGAGCGAAGCGAATGGGCAGCCTATTCTACACCAGCGAACACGAAGCCTTTCGTGAGGTGGTGCGCCGGTTTGTGGCGAAGGAGATCGAGCCTTACGCCCATCAATGGGATGAGGAAGGCGAGTTTCCGCGTGAGCTCTATGTAAAGGCCGCGGACATCGGGCTGCTGGGATTGGGTTTTCCGGAGGAGTATGGCGGCGTTGCCGCTGACCAGTTCATGAAAATCGTGGCCTCGCAGGAACTCGCCCGCGCCGGCGCGGGCGGCGTCAGTTCGAGCCTGATGAGCCACGCCATCGGTTCGCCACCCATTGCCCGCGCCGCCCGTCCCGAGATCAAGGCGCGGGCATTGCCGGAGGTGCTGTCTGGCAAGAAGATCTCCGCGCTGGCGATCACCGAGCCGAGCGGCGGGTCCGACGTTGCCAACCTGCGCACCAAGGCGCGCCGCGACGGCGGTCATTATATCGTCAGCGGCGAGAAGACGTTCATCACCTCGGGCATGCGGGCCGATTATCTGACCGTTGCGGTGCGCACCGGCGGCGAAGGCGCAAGTGGGGTCAGCCTGCTCCTGATCGAAGGCGATACGCCGGGCCTGTCGCGAACGAAACTCAAGAAGATGGGTTGGTGGGCGTCAGACACCGCGACACTGCATTTCGACGAGTGCCGCGTGCCGGCCGAGAATCTGATCGGCGACGAAGGCCAGGGTTTCAAGATCATCATGCAGAATTTCAACAGCGAGCGCATGGGCATGGCTGCGAGCTGCACGGCCTACGCGCGCGTTTGCCTCGAGGAAGCCATCGCCTATGCAAAAGAGCGCAAGGCGTTCGGCAAGTCGATCGTGCAGCACCAGGTGATCCGGCACAAGCTGGTGGACATGGCGCAGAGGGTTGCCGCGTCGCAGGCAATGCTGGAGCTATTGGCGTGGCGGCTTGGGCAGGGCGAAAACCCGGTCGCCGAAATCTGCATGATGAAGAACCAGGCGACGCAGACCATGGCGTTCTGCGCCTCGGAAGCGGTGCAGATTTTCGGCGGCGCCGGCTTCATGCGCGGTGTCAAGGTCGAGCGCATCTACCGCGAGGTCAAGGTCAACGCCATCGGCGGCGGCACCGAGGAGATCATGAAGGATCTCGCCAGCCGGCAGATGGGGTTGTGAGTGTACGTCTGTCAACGTGCGTCAGTCCGGGCCTGCCTCGGTCGGCAATTGATCAAAAATATCGAGCCAAAAAAGGAAACGGCTGATGATCACACTCTATCATTGTGACGCGGCGCGCTCGTTCCGTCCGCTGTGGATGCTGGAGGAGCTCGGCCTGCCCTACGAGCTGAAGATGCTGCCGTTCCCGCCGCGGGCGTTCGCCAAGGAATATCTTGCGCTCAATCCGCTTGGCACTATTCCTTATTTGATCGACGGCGAAACCAGAATGACGGAATCCTCCGGCATTTGTCATTATCTCGGCACCAAATACGGGCCGACACCGCTGGTGGTCGGCCTGGACGAGCCCGCCTACGGCGCTTTCCTCAATTGGATGTATTTTAGCGACGCCACGCTGACCTTTCCGCAAACCCTGGTGCTCCGTTACAACCAGCTCGAGCCGGAGGAGCGGCGCAATCCGCAGGTCGCGACAGACTACGCCAAATGGTTTTTCGGCCGGTTACGCGCGGTCGAAGCGACGACGGCGAACACCGAGACGCTCTGTGCCGGTCGCTTCACCGCGGCCGATATCGTGATCGGCTACGCGCTGCGGCTGGCCGACAATATCGGGCTGGCCAAGGATTTCGGGCCGAATGTTGCGGCCTATTGGAGCCGGTTGCAGCAGCGCGACGGATACAAGCGCGCGGTGGCGGCCGAGCGGAAAGCCGGGGTCGAGCAGAACGTGGCCCCACGCGTTAGCGGCTGATCGACGCGCTCATTCCGGATTCAAAGCGAACCCGGAATCTCGAGTTTCCCCGATGCGCAATTGCGCATCTGGGATCTGGTCCTTCGGACCATCCCGGAAATGACGGCCTTGGACGCATCTGGTCAGGTCCCGAATTTCCGCTATGGTTGGCTTCATGCAGCGGGCGAAAGAGCCGCGCGAGGAGGAACCGCCATGGGCGACGAAGGCCGGGAATCCGGGCATCTGATGCTGATCACGCCGGAACGGGTATTTTATGCGGGCTTGCTCGGCCGGCCGCGCGAGCGTTGCCCGGGTGCGTTCCATGTCTATGTTGCGATCAAGGGTGGCTTGCATCTTGCGACAGGCGACGGCCGGCAAGCCCATGGCGAGTTGGCGGTGACCGCGCCAAATCTGCGGCATACCATCACCAGCGAGTATCGATCCGCGATTTGCGTCGCCATCGAACCGGAAAGCATCCGCGTTGGGGCGCTCGATGTACTCACCAAGCACCTCATGGGCCCGGAACGCCACTCCGTCGCGGACCGCATCCGGGGCGCCTACGCGGCCCTGCGGCACCGGCAATGTGGCGATGACCTGTCGAACGCCGAGTTCGACATCATGTGCTTCGGCGAAGCGTTGCCACAGCGACCGCTTGACCCGCGTGTGGTACGCTCGATCGCGCAAATCGGAAAATTTTCCGGCGAGCCGGTGACGGCGGCGAGCTGCGCCGCGGAAGCGGGACTGTCACCGTCACGCTTCCTGCATTTGTTCAAGGAGGAGACCGGGATCTCGTTCCGATCTTTCCGCGCCTGGAAGCGGGCGCGGCATCTGCTGCACTTCGCCAACCAGGACATCAATCTCGCGCACCTGGCGCAGGATATCGGCTATCCCGATAGCACCCATTTCAGCCATTCGATCCGAAGGTTTTATGGATTAAAGCCGCGCGCGATCTTTTCGGGCTCGCGCGATCTGGCGATCTATCGGAGTAGCCTTGTTGACGCTGATAATAGCGCGTGGACGCAAGAAGCGGGCTAACTCCGGCCGCATGATCGGGAAACTCTGTTCCGCGGGCGTCTGCGAATCGAAGGCAATTCCATGAGCGACAAAGCCGTCATTACCTGCGCACTGAACGGCGTGCTGACCGATCCCAAACAGCACCACGTTCCCGTGACGCCGGAAGAGATGGCGCGTGAGGCCAAGGCCGCATTCAACGCCGGCGCCAGCGTTATGCACATCCATTTGCGCCAGCAGGCGCCGAACAAGGGGCATCTGCCATCATGGGAGGTCAGCATCTCCCGCGAGATCCAGCAGGCGATCCGCGAGGCCTGCCCGGGCGTCATCATCAATCACACCACCGGAACATCCGGGCCGCATTATCAGGGCGCGCTCGATTGCGTGCGCGAGACCCGGCCGGAAATGGCTGCCTGCAACGCCGGCTCGCTGAATTATCTGAAGGTGAAGGCCGACAACACGTGGGCGTGGCCGCCGATGATGTTCGACAACGCGGTCGAGAAAGTTCAGGATTATCTCGACGTAATGAAGCAGGTCGACACGATCCCGGAATTCGAATGCTTCGACGTCGGCATCGTGCGGTGCGTCGGGATGTACCGGCAGACCGGCATGTATTCCGGACCGCTCGAATATAATTTCGTGATGGGCGTCGCCTCCGGCATGCCGGCCGATCCGGAACTGCTGCCGATCCTGTTGAAGCTGAAGCTGCCGGAAGCGCATTGGCAGGTCACCGCGATCGGCCGCGCCGAAATCTGGCCATTGCATCAGCGCTGCGCCGATCTTGGCGGCCATCTGCGCACCGGGCTCGAGGACACCTTCTATCTGGCCGACGGCACCAAGGTGACGTCGAATGGTCAGCTGATCGAAAGCATCGCCGCCTGCGCGCGCCGCGCGGGACGGCAGATCGCGAGTCCTGCGGAGGCGCGTCAGATTTTTGCGATCAGGCACTAAAGTCATTCCGGGGCGCGACGCAGTCACGAGCTTTGATGTGCAATTGCACATCAGAGCTCGCGCCTTAGGCGCATTCCGAAATGACAGCAGGATAGAGATATGGCCGTAATCGAATCGACCATCTCGCCGTCGAGCCCTACCTACCAGGCCAATCGGGACGGCATGCTGGCGCTGATTGCGCGCATGCGGGCGCTCGAGGAGCGTACGCGCGCAGCGTCCGCCGCGGCAAAGGAACGCTTTCACGTGCGCGGACAGTTGCTGCCGCGCGAGCGCGTCGCGCTTGTGCTCGATCCCGGCTCGCCCTTCATCGAGCTCTCGACACTTGCAGGCTACATGTTCGATGTATCAGACGCCGACAAGAGCGTGCCGGGCGGCGGGGTGATTGCCGGCATCGGATTTGTGTCCGGCATCCGCTGCATGATCAGCGCCAGCGATTCCGGCATCGATGCCGGCGCGCTGCAGCCTTACGGTCTCGACAAGACGCTGCGGGTGCAGGAGCTGGCGCTGGAGAACAAGCTGCCTTACGTGCAGCTGGTCGAGAGCGCCGGCGCCAATCTGCTGCGCTACCGCGTCGAGGATTTTATCCGCGGCGGCAATATCTTTCGCAATCTGGCCCGGCTATCGGCGGCGGGATTACCGGTGGTGACCGTGACGCACGGCTCCTCGACCGCGGGCGGTGCCTACCAGACTGGATTATCGGATTACATCGTGATGGTGCGTGGCCGCACCCGCGCTTTCCTCGCCGGGCCGCCGCTGTTGAAAGCCGCGACGGGTGAGATCGCGACCGAGGAGGAACTCGGCGGCGCCGAGATGCACACCTCGATTTCCGGCCTTGGCGATTATTTGGCCGAGGACGATCGCGACGCATTGCGTATCGCGCGCGACATCATGGCGAATCTGGAATGGGACCGGCCAAAACCGGCTGAAGCCTCATATCGTCCGCCGCGTTACGACGCCGAGGAACTGCTCGGCGTCATGCCACTGGATCACAAGCGTCCGGTCGACATGCGCCAGGCGATTGCGCGCTTTATCGACGACTCCGATTTTACCGAGTTCGGCGCCAACTATGGTCCCGCCACTGTCTGCGGCCACGCCCGCATCGAGGGGCAGGCGATCGGGATCATCACCAATAACGGCCCGCTCGATGTGCCCGGCGCCAATAAGGCGACGCATTTCATCCATGCCTGCTGCCAGTCGCGCACGCCGCTGCTCTATCTCAACAACACCACGGGCTACATGGTCGGCAAGGCCTATGAAGAAGCCGGCATGATCAAGCACGGCTCCAAGATGATCCAGGCCGTGACCTCGGCGACCGTACCGCAGATCACAATCTATTGCGGCGCGTCGTTCGGCGCTGGCAATTACGGGATGTGCGGCCGCGGGTTTCATCCGCGCTTCTGCTTCTCCTGGCCGAACGCAAAAACGGCGGTGATGGGCGGCGAACAGGCGGCCGAGACCATGGCGATCGTGACCGAAGCCGCCGCCGCAAGGCGCGGCAAGCCAATCGACAAGGAAAAGCTCGATGCGATGAAGGCGCAGATCACCGGCGTGTTCGATGGCCAGATGGACGTGTTCTCGACCAGCGCGCGCGTGCTTGACGACGGCGTGATCGACCCGCGTGACACCCGCAGCATTTTGGCGGAAGTGCTGGCGATCTGCCGGCAGGCGGAAACCCGCTATCCGCAGCGCATGCAATTCTCGGTGGCGCGGCCATGAGCGGGAGAACAATAAAGCGCACGCCGTTCTTCAAGGTCCTGATCGCCAATCGCGGCGAGATCGCATTGCGCATCATGCGCACCGCGCGCCGGCTCGGCTATGGCGTGGTCGCGGTCTATTCCGACGCCGATCGCGAAAGCTTGCATGTGCGCGAAGCCGATCAGGCGGTCCGGATCGGCGAGGCGCTGCCTTCGCAATCTTATCTGCGGATCGATGCGATCATCGCGGCGGCAAAGGCGGGCGGCGCAGGCGCAATCCATCCGGGCTATGGTTTCCTCGCCGAGAACGAGGGTTTTGCACAAGCCTGCCGCGATGCCGGACTGGTGTTCATCGGTCCATCGCCGGAAGCGATCAAGGCGATGGGCAACAAGGCCGGCGCCAAGGACATCATGCGCGCCGCGGGCGTGCCTTGCGTCCCCGGTTATCAGGGCGGCGGCGAGAGCGATGCGGTGATGCTGGCCGAAGCAAAAAGGATCGGCTTCCCCGTGATGATAAAGGCCGTAGCCGGCGGCGGCGGGCGCGGCATGCGCCTTGTGCCGAATGCTGCAGCGTTCGCCGACGCCCTGCGCAGCGCCCGATCGGAAGCGCAGGGCGCATTCGGCGATTCGACCGTTATTCTCGAACGCGCCATCCTCGACCCTCGCCACATTGAGATTCAGGTATTCGGTGACCGCTATGGCAACGCGATTCATTTGGGCGAGCGCGACTGCTCGGTGCAGCGGCGGCACCAGAAACTGATCGAGGAGGCGCCGTCGCCGGCGGTCTCGCCGGAATTGCGGGCGCGGATGGGCGCGGTCGCGGTCGCAGCGGTGAAATCGATTGGCTACGAGGGCGCCGGCACGCTGGAATTCTTGCTCGATCCAAGCGGCGAATTCTATTTCATGGAAATGAACACGCGGCTGCAGGTCGAGCATCCCGTCACCGAGGCGATCACCGGGCTGGATCTGGTCGAGCTGCAATTGCGCATTGCGAGTGGTGAGCCGCTCGGGGTTAGTCAGGAGGATATCAGGTTCTCCGGCCACGCTATCGAGGTTCGGCTGTGCTCGGAGGATGCCGGCCATGATTTTATGCCGCAATCGGGCAAGATGGCCCTGTGGCAAGTGCCGGAAGCCGTTCGCGTCGAACATGCATTGCAATCCGGCTCGGAAATTCCGCCGTTCTATGATTCGATGATCGCCAAACTCATCAGTCACGGCACTGATCGCAACGAGGCGCGGGGGAGGCTGATCTGCGGGCTCGAGCAGACCGCGGCGTTCGGTGTCACCACCAATCAGGGCTTTCTGATTTCCTGCCTACGCCATCCGGCGTTCGCCAGGGGAGAGACTCCCACGACCTTCATCGGAAAACACCGCGATGAGTTGCTGGCGCCGCGCGCGGGGGCTGACGGCGATGCGGCGCTGGCGGCGTTACTGCTGTATGTGACCAATCCGCATGCGCCGCCGTGGCGGAGCGGACGGTCGCTGGCGGCAGCATTCCCGGTCGCAGCGCGTATTGACCTCGGCGATGGCGTCCGCGACGTCGAGATCGTGCGTGAGCGCGATGGCGGCTATGTCGCAAATCTCGACGGCCGCGAACATCGTTTCGAGATCGACGAACTCAGCCGGGACGTCATTCGCTTCCGCAGCCACGGCGTGATGGAGCATGCCAAATTTCTGCGTGGCGGTGACCGGCTCTACATCTTGCACCGGGGCAGCACGCTTTCGATACGCGATCTGACGCTTGCGGCGCCAATTTCCGCGACAACCGCCAACGGTGACGGCAAGGTTCGCGCGGCGATGAACGGTCGCGTCGTCGCGGTTCTGGTCAAGCAAGGTGAGCGCGTCGCGGCCGGTCAGCCCGTGATGACGCTGGAAGCCATGAAGATGGAGCACGTGCACATGGCCGGTATCGCCGGCACGATTTCCGCGATCGATGTCGCGGAAGGTGAGCAGGTGACGACGGGCAAGATCGTCGTGGAGATCGAGGCGGCTTGATTGTCGTCGTCCCGGCCTTCCCAAAACAACGAGTGTTCGTATTGTGCAGTCTCCAGCTGGCGTAACAACCAACATCAGTGCCTATAGAGCGTGATGACTTTTCTTCGAATCGTCATACCGCTCTATCTGCTTGTTTGAGCATGATCTTTTCGGAAAACCGGTGTCCGTTTTCCGGATCATGCTCTAATGGGTCCCCACCTTCGCAGGGACCACGAGAGAGGCGGGCCGCCCGGTCCCTTCATTGAGCCAACACGCCACCTGATGCCGCGCGCCGGCTTCCAGCAGCAGCGGCCGCTCCAATTTGCAGCGGTCCATCGCATAACGGCACCGGGTGTGGAAGGCGCAGCCGGACGGAGGGTTGATGGGGCTCGGCACGTCGCCCTCGATCAGCGGTGTCAGGCCCTTCGCCTTGGGGTCGGCGACCGGCACCGAAGCGAGCAGCGCCTGTGTATAGGGATGACGTGGGTTGGCGAACAGTTCGGTCTTGTCCGCGATCTCGACGATCCGGCCGAGATACATCACGGCGACACGGTGGCTGATATGGGCGACGACCGCGAGATCATGTGCGATGAACAGGTAGGAGAAGGCGTGCTTGCGTTGCAGATCGATCAACAGATTGATCACCTGCGCCTGGATCGAAACGTCCAGCGCTGACACTGGCTCGTCGCAGACGATCAGGCTCGGCCCGAGCGATAGCGCCCGCGCGATACAGATGCGCTGGCGCTGACCGCCGGAAAATTGATGCGGATAATTCTTCATCTGGTCGGGCCGCAGGCCGACCTGTTGAAACAGTTCGGCGATGCGCTCCTGCTTTTTCTGACCGGACGCCAGCCCGTGGACGGTGAGCGGCTCGCCGACGATATCGCCCGCGGTCATGCGCGGATTGAGCGAGGCGAAAGGATCCTGGAATACGATCTGCATCGAGCGGCGGTAGGGGCGCAGTTCCGATTTGCTGAGCCCCGTAATGTCCTGTCCGTTCAGCTTGATCGCGCCGCTCGACGGCTCGACCAGGCGCAGCACGCTGCGTGCGACCGTCGATTTGCCACAGCCGGATTCGCCGACCAGCCCGAGAGTTTCGCCTGATCCGAGCGAGAAACTGACCCCATCGACTGCATGCACCGTGCCGACGCGGCGGCGCAAGATGCCGCCGCGCACCGCGTAGTGCTTGACGAGGTCGGTCACCTCCAGCAGCGGGCGTGTATCGGTCATGACACAGCCACCATTTCGGCCGCGCGCCAGCAGGCCGCAAGATGATCGCCGTCAAAATCCTGCAGCGGCGGGTATTCTTCGCGGCAGCGCTGAACCGCAAACCGGCAGCGCGGCGCGAAGGCGCAGCCCGCCGGCAGTCTGGTCAAGGACGGCACCATGCCGGGAATTTCGACCAGCCGCACATCGGCCCTGGCATCGAGCGACGGTACGGCCGGGATCGAGGCCATCAGGCCGCGGGTGTAGGGATGCCGCGGGTTTTCGAACAGCGCTTCGACGGTCGCTTCCTCGACCTTTCTGCCAGCATACCTGACGATCACGCGCTGCGCGGTTTGTGCGACAACGCCGAGATCGTGGGTGATCAAGATCAGCCCAGTTCCGAGCCTTCTTTGCAGGTCGACGATCAGCGCCAGTATCTGCGCCTGGATCGTGACGTCGAGCGCAGTGGTCGGCTCGTCCGCGATCAACAGCGCCGGCCGACAGGCCAGCGCCATCGCGATCATCGCACGCTGCCGCATGCCGCCGGAGAGCTGGTGTGGATATTCCTGCGCGCGCCGTTCCGGCTCGGGGATGCGGACCAGGCGCAACATCTCGACAGCCTGCTTCCAGGCTTCCTTGGCGGTCATCGTTTGATGCAGGCGGACCACCTCGGTGATCTGGTCGCCGATTCGCATCACCGGATTAAGCGAGGTCATAGGTTCCTGAAAGATCATCGAGATGCGATTGCCGCGAATCTGGCGCATCTCCGCCTCGTCGAGGCCAAGCAGGTCGGTGCCTTCGAGCACGACAGTGCCGCCGACGATGCGGCCCGGCGGATCGGGTACCAGCCGCATCACTGAGAGCGCGGTAACGCTCTTGCCGCAGCCCGACTCGCCAACGATCGCCAGCGTCTCGCCGCGGCGGACGCTGAACGAGAGGTCGTCAACGGCGCGGAACAGCCCCGAATTGGTGAAGAACACCGTCTGCAGGTTCTTCACCTCGAGAATCGTCTCTTCAGCCTGCATCCTGGTCATCAACCGCGCTGCCTCGGGTCGAGGATGTCGCGCAGCGCATCGCCGAATAGATTGGTGCCGAACACCGCGAGGCTGATCGCGATGCCGGGGAAGATCACCAGCCACGGCGCGATGCGGACGTATTCCGCCGCCGATTCCGACAGCATGCGCCCCCATGACGGATAGGGTTCGGGAATGCCGAGGCCGAGAAACGACAGCGAAGCCTCAGTCAGGATAGTGGAGCCGAGCTGGGCGGTCGCCAACACGATCAGCGGCGCCAGAGTGTTCGGCAACACATGCCGGAGCGCGATGCGCATCTCGCTCATGCCGATCGACTTGGCGGCTTCGACAAACGGCAGCTCGCGCAGCGCCAGCGTGTTGGCGCGGATCACGCGCGCCACCGTCGGGATCAGCGGGATCGCGATCGCGATGATGACGTTCGGCAGCGACGGTCCCAAGGCAGCCGTCATCACCAGCGCCAGCACCAAAAGCGGCAGCGCCTGCAGGATGTCGGTGATGCGCTGGAATAAGAGGTCGACCCAGCCCGACAAATATCCCGAGGCGAGCCCGATGACGACGCCGATCGACGATCCCAGTGCCGTCGAGCCGATGCCGACGGCGAGCGAGATGCGCGCGCCGTGAATGATCCTGGCCCAGACGTCGCGGCCGAAGGAGTCCGTTCCCATCCAGTGCCGTGCGTCGGGCGGCGCCAGCCGATGCGCGGAATCGACACTAAGCGGGTCGAAGCGGCTGATCAGGTCAGCCGAAATCGCTACCCAGACGAACAGCAACATGATGATGAGCCCGACGGTGCCGAGCATGTAGCGTTGCGCCAGGAAAATCAGGCGCCGCCAGCCATGTGTCGCTTTCGCGCCGGCGCGTCTTAGTTCGTTGTCATAGTTGATGACGGCCAAGCTGACGTCTCCTAGTCCCCATACCGGATCCGCGGATCGATCACGGCGTAAAGCATATCGACCGTGAAGTTTGCGACCACCACGACCACCGCGATAAGCATCACCAGATTCTGCACGATCGGATAATCGCGCCAGCGCAGCGCCTCCACCAGGAAGCGGGCGACGCCCGGAATATTGAAAACGGTTTCGGTGACGATCAACCCGCCGATCAGGAACGCCGCCTCGATGCCAATCACGGTGATGACAGGAAGAATGGCGTTCTTCAACGCGTGGCGATAATTGACCGATGCTTCCGAGGCGCCCTTGGCGCGGGCGGTGCGGATGTAATCCTGGCGCAATATCTCGAGCATCGAGGAGCGGGTGATGCGCATCGTCAGCGCAGCGCTGCGGAAGCCGACCGCCATCGCCGGAACGCAATAGATCGCCAATGCTTCGGTCCACGTCCGCGGGTTTGGATTGAAGATCGGCATGGTGCCGAACAGGGAAACCGATGCCATCAGGATCAACAGGCCGAGCCAGAACGATGGCAGCGATAAGCCGCTCAGGCTGACGACGCGCAAGACGTAATCAAGCCGCGTGCCCTGA
>JBJMTR010000063.1:0-6312 GCA_045811565.1 Bradyrhizobium sp. | reverse complement strand
GTCGAGAAAATGCTCTCACTTCCGGAGAACACCATCAAGATCGGCATCATGGACGAAGAGCGCCGCACAACGGTCAATCTCAAGGCCTGCATCCAGCGCGCCTCGAAGCGCATCATGTTCATCAACACAGGCTTCCTCGACCGCACCGGCGATGAGATCCATACCTCGATGGAGGCGGGTCCCATGATCCGCAAGAACGACATGAAGGCGCAACCCTGGATCAAGGCCTATGAAGACTGGAACGTCGATATCGGCTTGATCGACGGGCTGCCGGGACACGCCCAGATCGGCAAGGGCATGTGGGCCGCGCCCGACAAGATGGCGGACATGCTGGCGCAAAAACTCGGCCATCCGCAAGCCGGCGCCACCACCGCCTGGGTGCCATCGCCGACCGCCGCCACGCTGCACGCGCTGCATTACCATCAGGTCAACGTCATCGCGCGCCAGCAGGAGCTCGCCAAGGGCGGTCCGCGCGCAAAGCTTTCCGACATTCTCACCATTCCGGTGTCGCAGTCGAACTGGGCGCCCGATGACGTGAAGCAGGAGATTGACAACAACTGCCAGGGTATCCTCGGCTACGTCGTGCGCTGGATCGATCAGGGCGTCGGCTGCTCCAAGGTGCCCGACATCCACGACGTCGGCCTGATGGAAGATCGCGCCACGCTGCGCATCTCAAGCCAGCATCTGGCGAACTGGCTGCACCAGGGCGTCATCACCAGGGAGCAGGTGATGGAGTCGCTCAAGCGCATGGCGGTCGTGGTCGACAAGCAGAACGCCGGCGATCCGCTATACCGGCCGATGGCCCCCTCCTTCGACGGCGTCGCCTTCAAGGCGGCATGCGACTTGATCTTTAGGGGACGAGAGCAGCCGAACGGCTACACAGAATACATCCTCACGGCGCGCCGCAGGGAAGCGAAGGCCGCGGTCTAATTCGTTACGTCACGATGCCGCACGGTTCCCTGGAACGCCTGATCTGTCCGTCCGTTGAAGGGCATCTCATTCAAAAGGAGAGATGAGCATGGATTGGAACAGGGTTGAAGGAAACTGGAAACAGTTCAAGGGCGCGGCCAAGGAGAAGTGGGGCAAGCTCACCGATGACGATCTCAACGTGATCCAGGGCCGTCGCGAGCAACTCGAAGGCAAGCTGCAGCAACGCTACGGCTTCGCCAAGGATCAGATCCACAAGGACGTGGACGACTGGTTCAGGAGCCTGAAGTAGATTCCTGGAAACAGCACAAGCCCCAGCCGAAGCTGGGGCTTTTTGTTGCTCGTCATTTAGGCATGGCGCGCCGGCACCAGATTGCGCATCGGGGGTTCGACGTCCGCCATCGGGCGCGCATTCGAGTGACCCGATGGCATCGGCTAGATCTGAGCATGATCCGGAAAAGTGGATCCCTCGCGACAAACGCAAAGCGTTTGCGCGGAGATCATGCTCAAACAAAAAGATGGAACGGGATGACGATTCGAAAAGCCATCCCGCTCTAGGAATGACGATGCGGCTTAAAACACCGCAAGATACTTCAACAGCGAAATCACGCCGAGGATGATCACGACGACGCGGGCGATCTCTTTGGCGCGGCCGTCGAGCGGCAGCAGGTTGATCAGGTAAAGCACGAGAATAACAACAAGAAATGTGACGAGTACGCTGACAAGCATGCGAGCCCCCAAGGCGTCATATAAAGTGCTGTTAGTCTTCTCTTGATTATCTTAACGTTTGGCGGGTGGGCCGGTTCCCGCATCGGAACCGTTTCTCGCAAAATCCAGCCAGCGACCGGGCAATCAGCTTACACAAGTCCTCGGCGTGATCCGCGCGGGTAACCGCTACTCCGAAGCCACCACCGGCACGCGTTGATATTTTGCGCGTATCCGATTCGGGACCGGAGAGAAGTTGAGCGCCGCGCCGCGTTTGTCGGCGCTGCGGCCAGCAACCAGCAGACCATCTTTGCCGGCGACGATGTCGCCCTTGCGCAGCGTCGGATCGTCCTCGATTTTGAGCGGCGCCAGCCCAACCGTGTCCTTGCCGTTGCAGGTGCATCCGGCAACGAGTTCGTTGCGATAGCGGAACGCGTTCGGCAATTCGGAGTAAGGTTTGCCAACTTCGGTCGCGGCATTGTCAATACCGCTGCCATAGACCACCCTGGTCTCACTGGCGGGACAGAGACTATTGCAGGATGCCGCCCGGCTTTGATTGTCGGATCCGGCAATGGGGAAATAGCGCCCGTCGCAGGTGCGCACGCAATAGGCCTGGCCGCCGACATAGCGCGGGCGCTCGACCTGGGGCACTAACGGCCCACCTTCCTCCGGAAACGGAAAGCGGATCATGGGCGGACGTCCCCGGCCAAACCCACCGAACAGCGCCGAGAAGAAATCCTGGGCTTGCGCGGCGGTCGCCACCACAGCGACGCTCGATAACGTCACCGCGGCCCATGCCAGTTGCTTGGATCGTCGTCTAAACATGCTTTGCCTTTAGTACAGCGACGACATCGAGATGTTCATCGCCTGGCGTCCCGATGGCGATGTCGTCACAGCCGCACGCGGCGGCGAAAGCGGACGAACGCTGATCACCGTGCGGGTGTCGGGCGCCCTCGCTTCCAGATGCGGCGCGTTCTTCGGCAGAACCACCACCTTGCTGCCGACATCGACGCGGCTGAACAGGTCGGCGACATCCTCATTGGTCAGGCGGATGCAGCCGGAGGACACAAACTTGCCGATCGTCGAAGGATCGTTGGTGCCATGGATGCGATACTGGCTGGTGCCGAGATACATCGCCCGTGCGCCGAGCGGATTGCCGGGACCGCCGGCCACAAAGCGCGGCAGGTAGGGCTGGCGCGCGATCATCTCGGCCGGCGGATACCAGTCCGGCCATTCGGCCTTGCGGCTGATGGTCTGCACGCCCGACCAGGTAAACCCTTCGCGGCCGACACCGACGCCATAGCGAATGGCGCGGCCCTGCCCGAGCACATAATAGAGCGCGGTATTGCCGGTATCGATGATGACGGTGCCGGGCGCCTCACGGGTGTCGAGGCCGACCACGGCGCGGCGCAGCCGCTCCGGCACGACGCCCTCTTGATCGCTCGGCGGGAGCGGCGCCATCGCGCCGTCGGACGGAAGCGCGCTTGGCGGAGTGGAGGCGTAACCAAGCACCTGCGCGCTCGCGTCGCCTGTGAAAAGGAGCGGCGCGACGAATAACGCGCCTGCGAAGACAAGCGCGCCGGTCGCGCCCGACGATAATCGGCGGTCAGAGGCGGATAGCTGTGTCATGTGCTGCCCCATTGGGATGTGCATCACGATGATGCCCTGCACCACAAACGCCCGCGACGCCTTCGCGGTTCCGCCAGGCGCGTGTCGTGGATGCATCGGTCAAGCGCAGCCGCGCTCACGATCACGCGATGGAACCTTCGTTTCGATGTCACGTTATGCGCAGCAGTGTCGAATTCGCGGGGCGCGCGCGCGCCTTCGCGGCTTCAGGATTATTCGCCTCTCGCGGGGAGAACCACGGTGCGTGTCCTTCCCAGTGAGCGTCTCCTTTCCAACGGCCCCGAAGGCACACCCGCACCTGACAGCAAGGTCGAGCAGCCGCCGATCATTCGCCGTACGGAAGTCGTTGCCTTGGCTCTCGTTGCGTTGCTGGTGATCTCCGTCGTCGCGGTGCTCTATGTCGCTAAAGCCTTCTTTCTCCCGATCACGATGGCCTTCATCGTCGGCACGATGCTGTCGCCGGCGGCGAGCTTCCTCGAGCGCTATCGCGTTCCCCGCGCGGTAGCGGCCGTCCTGATCGTGACCGCCGTGGGCGCCGCCGCCGTCTTCATCGTCGGTCTGATCTCCTCGCCGGTGATGGAGTGGAGCAACAAGCTGCCGGAACTGGGAGCGCGGCTGAGAGACAAACTTCACGTATTCGACCGGCCGCTCGCGTTCTGGCAGGAGCTGCAGGGCATGGTCGGCGGCTCCGATCCGCTGACATCCTTGCAGATGCCGAAATTCGAGTGGGTGCAGCCGACGCTTGAATTCCTGTCACCCACCTTCGCCGAATTCCTGCTGTTCATCGCCACGCTGATCCTTTTCATCGCGAGCTGGAAAGACCTGCGGCGCGCTTTGATCATGACGTTCGGCGATCGCACGGCGCGGCTTCGCACTTTGAGGATCCTCAACGAGATCGAGGAGCATCTCGGCAACTACCTGCTCACGGTGACCATGATCAATGCCGGCGTCGGGATCGCCACCGGCATCATCTGCGCGATGACGGGCATGCCCAATCCGGCCGGGCTTGGGGCGCTTGCGGCAACGCTGAACTTCATTCCCATCATCGGACCTGTCGCGATGTTCGTGGTGCTGACACTGATTGGCGTCATCGCCTTCCCGACGCTCGGCGGCGGGCTGATGGCGCCGGCGGCGTTTGCCGTGCTGACCTTCATGGAAGGGCATTTCATCACCCCGACCATCGTCGGCCGAAGGTTGGCGCTGAATGCACTCGCCGTCTTCATCGCTCTGGCGTTCTGGACCTGGCTGTGGGGCCCGATGGGCGCCTTCCTGGCCTCGCCGCTTCTGATTGTGGCGCTGATCCTGAAAGAACACCTGATGCCGGACAATTCGCCGCAACTCCCGGAGGAATGAGGTAGCCTTGCAAGGAACTTCCGCCGCAGCGAAACGTTTTTTCCCGCTAGAGCATGGTCCGGACCCGTAGGGCCGCTTTAGCGCAAAGTGGATACCGGATCTCGCTCGCGACAAGCGCAAGGCGTTTGCGCGGAGATCATGCTCAAACAAAAAGAAAGCAGCTTTGGTTCGGGAGCTTTTGATGTCGAGCACGGACAGTGGATTAAGCAACATGACGGATAAAGCGACCTACGAACGCCTGGAGAAGGATGTGACCGCCGTGAAAAACGATATCGCAGCCCTGACCGATCAGATCACCGACGTGCTCAACTCTTTCACCGGCACCGCCAAAAAGCAGGCGCGCCGCGGCTACGATCAGGCGCGCAGCCGCGCGGAATCGACGATGGACGACATGTCGGAGCGCGGCAGCGCGATGATGGACGCCGCCCAGGACGCCGCGTCCTCGTTCGAGGAGACGCTGGAAGACGTGATCACGCATCGTCCGCTGGCGACCGTCGGGCTCGCGCTCGGCATTGGCTTCCTGATCGGCGTGGCCTGGCGCCGGTAACGGAAGCGGCCGGCGGTGGCTGTCTCGCCGAAATCGAATCTTTGGCTTCAATGGCGGCGCTGGTGCGCCGCTATTCGTTTCGTTGATGCTCTTTTCAAATCGAGGCGCGCCGATGTTTCAGCGACTGATCGATGATTTCAAGGATTCGACCGGCACCGCCTTGCGCCTCACCTCGCTGGCGGCCGCGGCAGCGGTGGCATTGGTTGTCACGATCGGCTTTCTGAGTGCGGCGGCCTTCGTGTTCGTGCTGCAGAATTACGGCCCGGTGCAGGCGTGTCTCGCTGGAGCAGCCATCTTTTTCGTGGTCACGTTGATCGTGGCCGGCTGCTACGTCGTGCGCAGGAACCAGATCAAGGCCCGCGCCGAGGCGAGAGAACAATCCGCGGCTCGGACCATGCTCGCCGATCCCATGGTGCTGGCGGCGGGGCTGCAGATCGTTCGCGCAATCGGCGTCAAACGGCTGATCCCGATTCTGGCGGTCGGCGGACTGGCGTTGGGATTTTTGGCCAGCCGCAATAGCGCGGCTTCCAGCGACGCTCCGGCGGAGTAGCGCGTCAATCAAATCAGCACACTCCGTTCGCTTTGCCCACGGTACTCATAGTCCTGGCGAGGAGGTCCGGACGACGAAACTGGTTTCTCAATTTTCAAACAGCCAGAGCAAGATGGGCATCACGCGGCCTCGTGGTTCGAGACGGGCGGCGTTGCCGCCCTCCTCACCATGAGGGTCTACCAGACCTCATCCTGAGAGGCTGCCAACGGGTCCGCGCAAAGCGGGCCCGATGATAAACTCAGCAGGCGTCTCGAAGCCTCTTCCTGAGGAGCCTGCGCAGCGGGCGTCTCGAAAGCCCCATCCTGAGGAGCCTGCGCAGCGGGCGTCTCGAAAGCCCCATCCTGAGGAGCCTGCGCAGCGGGCGTCTCGAAGGATGGCCACGACACAAATCGTTCAGATACACCTTCGCATTCTCGCGGCGCGGCGCGCCCGAGGTTTGCACGAACATGTCCCTCGAAAAATAGAGGGAGCAGGGAAAGCCGGGTGCCCGGAGCACCCGCGGCCCGTGTGCATTGGTGGTAAGCACACGGTCGTCACCACGAGTACGCCGAAATCACCCGGCTTTCCCCGCGCAATGGTTTTAACGGTTTCCTTCGTGCTCTCC
>JBJMTR010000062.1:0-12319 GCA_045811565.1 Bradyrhizobium sp. | reverse complement strand
GCTTTTGCAAGGACGAATCATGGCGATTGAACGCACTTTCTCGATCATCAAGCCCGACGCGACGGCGCGTAATCTGACCGGCGCGATCAACGCGCTGATCGAGAAGGCGGGGCT
The DNA here is from genome assembly GCA_045811565.1 of Bradyrhizobium sp. Taxonomy (GTDB): domain Bacteria; phylum Pseudomonadota; class Alphaproteobacteria; order Rhizobiales; family Xanthobacteraceae; genus Bradyrhizobium. Next base: position 12,205 of record JBJMTR010000062.1, on the reverse strand, counting down.
GCGGATCGTAGCCCAAAAGCGCATTCGCATGACCCGCGAGCAGGCCGAAACCTTTTACGCCGTCCATAAGGAGCGCCCGTTCTTCGGCGAACTGGTCGAGTTCATGACCTCCGGTCCGGTTGTGGTCCAGGTGCTGGAAGGCGAGGGCGCCGTGCTGAAATACCGTGACGTGATGGGCGCCACCGATCCGGCCAAGGCCGCCGACGGGACGATCCGCAAGATCCACGCAAAATCGATTGGCGAAAATTCGGTGCACGGCTCCGATGCGCCGGAGACGGCCGCCATCGAGATTGCGCAGTTTTTCTCCGGCAACGAAATTGTCGGTTGATTGATCACGGAAGCGGCAAGCAATAGCCGCGAGAGGCGGCCGAAAGGCCGAAAGGACGCGCTGTGAACTGGCTGTGGCAGATCTTTGACCCCGCGAATCTCGGTGCGTTCGTCACCCAATTTCAGAACGAGATGACGCAGCCGGCGTTCTGGGTCGCGGTCGGCAAGATCATCTGGATCAACATTCTGCTGTCGGGCGACAACGCGCTGGTGATCGCGCTGGCGTGCCGCGGTCTCGCGCCGCGCCAGCGGCTGTGGGGCATGATCTTCGGCGCCGCGGCCGCCGTCCTGCTGCGCATCATATTTACCGGCATCGTCGCCACGCTGATGGGGCTTCCGTTCCTCAAGCTGGTCGGCGGGCTGGCGCTGATCGTGATCGCGGCAAAACTTCTGGTCCCCGAACAGGAGGACGAGGACAGCGTGCAATCGGCCTCGCATTTGTGGGCGGCGGTGCAGATCGTCGTCATCGCCGATATCGTGATGAGCCTCGACAATGTGATCGCGGTGGCTGCCGCCGCCAATGGCAGCGTGCCGCTGTTGATCCTGGGGCTTGCCATCAGCGTGCCGCTGATCGTGGCGGGCGCCGCGTTGATCATGGCGCTGCTCAACAAGCTGCCGATCCTGGTCTGGGCCGGGGCCGCGTTATTGGGCTGGATCGCCGGCGACGTCATCGCGACCGACCCGGCCATCCATCCGAAGCTGAATGAGCTGTTCGCCGGATCCTTCGGAGCGAAGCTTGATTCGCTGTTGGGGGCGCTCACCCTGGAGCCGCATTTCGCCAATGGCGGCAACGGCGGCGAAATCGCGCTCGCCGTCCTCGGAATCATCGTGGTGCTGGTCGCGGGATCAATCTGGCGCCGGCGCGCGCTGCAAGGCGTCGAGAACGCCGCCAAGGCGGCGTGATCGGCGAGGTGGGCCAAGACATGAGAGCCCGTCTCACGATCTGCTTGCAATTGTGATTTGAATTCCAAACAGCGAAACCCGTTCAGCGCGGCATCCAGATGCGACTTGCCAGACGCGAGTTTGCGATTACGCGGCGCGGACGGGGCAAATCACCTTGAAGCCATTGCAGAAATGCCCCCGGAATTCGAGGCCCGGACCGGCCGACTGGGAACGATTTCGCACTGGGAAAATTATGCAAGCGCGGCTGTAGGGCACGATAAGCGCGGCGGCGGCTCCGGCGCTCTCCTTTCCCGAGCGGGGCAGGGGCTGTTTGCTTGTGGGCCGACGCGCCGAAACCGCCACGAGAGAGGCTGACAATTTGGAACGACTTATGCCTGCCGCGGTTTAGCGGCTGCGCTCTGTCCAAGCTCCAAGGCGCTGGATGGCGGCGTGCAGTCGAAATTGTGAAAGGCCGTAGCTCATGTCTCTGTTAACTCCAGCCCCCGACCGATCAACCCTCGGCTTGCACTCACTTGAACATTACGAGCCGATCATCGGCGCTGCGGCGGCTGAACGAATACTTGGCAAAGCCGACCGTGTTCGCACCATGCAAGTTGCGCACGTCAGTTCAACCTTCTATGGCGGCGGTGTTACGGAAATCCTGACGCCGCTGACGTTGATGATGAATGCGATCGGGATTGAAACCGATTGGCATTTGATCCAGGGCACGCCTGGCTTCTTCAGCTGCACGAAGAAGCTGCATAATGCATTGCAGGGTGAAGAGATCGAGCTTTCCGAGGCCGAAAAGGCCATCTACGAAGAAGTAGTATTTGAGAATGCCACCAGGCTCCATCTGGATGAATGCGACGCCGTCATCGTGCACGATCCGCAGCCGCTCCCGCTGATCAGACACTTTGGGGTGCGGGAGATGCCCTGGTTATGGCAGTGCCACGTTGATCTTTCTTCGCCCCACCCGCAGGTCTGGAATTATTTGCGCGAGCTTGTCGAGCAATATGATGCCGCAATATTCTCACTGCCTGAATATGCACAACGCCTCAGCGTCGATCAGCGGTTCGTTACCCCGGCGATCGACCCGTTCTCCGCCAAAAATAGCGAAATGTCCGACCAGGAGATTAGGGAATGCCTGGCCTATCACAGGATTCCGACCGACCGTCCGCTGGTGACGCAGGTCTCCCGCTTCGACCGATGGAAGGACCCGATAGGAGTCATCGAGGCGTTCCGCAAGGCGCGCCATGAGGTGGATTGCACGCTCGTGCTGGTCGGCAACAATGCGAGCGACGACCCCGAAGGTGACGTTATCCTTGAAACCATCAAGAGCTCGATCGACGAAAGCATCATTGTTCTCGACGTCGATGACCCCGTTTTGGTGAACGCGCTGCAGCGCCACTCCGCCGTGGTGTTGCAGAAGTCGACCCGGGAAGGATTTGGCCTCACCGTCACCGAGGCGATGTGGAAGGGTGCCGCTGTGATCGGCGGCAACGTGGGTGGCATTCGGCGGCAGATCATCGATGGCGAGAACGGATTTCTGGTCAGTACACCTGATCAGGCCGCCGAACGGATCGTGCAGATCGTGAAGGATCCACAATTGCGCCAGCGCCTCGGTTCGCGCGCGAAGGAGACTGTGCGCGAGAAATTTCTCATGAGCCGCCTGCTGGAGGATTGGTTCGACCTGCTTGCAAGTTACGAGCGGCCGGAGATTCAATAATAGATTAAGCCTCGGAACGACACCGCGAAAGGCACGTTGAAGTTTTGGAGCAGCCAGTCGGGCTGATCCCAAAATATTGTTGGTATTGGTACTAACCATGCGGATTGCGCAGATCGCCCCGTTGGCTGAAAGCATTCCCCCGAAGCTTTATGGTGGTACCGAGCGTGTCGTTGCATGGCTGGTCGACGAACTGGTGAAGCTTGGGCATGACGTCACGCTATTTGCCAGCGGCGATTCAGTAACGCGTGCCAATCTTGACGCCGTCTGGCCTCGCGCGCTGCGTCTTGGCCGGCCGCGTTCGGACCCGATGGCGGCGCAGGCGTCGTTGCTCGAAGCGGTAGCACGGCGTGTCACCGAGTTTGATGTGATCCACGCCCATATCGATTGGCTGCATCTGCCGCTGCTAAGCCGACTCGGCGTCCCCTTCGTCACCACGACACATGGACGGCTCGATTGGCCAGGCCTGCCAGACGTCGCGCGCCGTTTTCCCGATGCGGCTTACGTCTCGATTTCGAATAATCAGCGCAGAGCACTCGATGCGGCAAAGTGGATTGGCACCGTGTACCACGGCCTCCCCGGCGACATGTTCCGCCCATCATTCGCGGACGGCACCTATCTTGCCTTTCTCGGCCGGCTCAGCGCCGAGAAAGGCCCCGAGGTTGCCATTCGCATCGCACGCGCCGCGGGAATGCCGCTTCACATCGCAGCGAAAGTGCCGCGTGGCGAGCGGTCGTATTTCAAGGAACGGCTTGAATCCCAGATCGATGGCAACCACGTGCGGCTGACTGGTGAGGTCAACGATCGAACCAAGGAGAAATTCCTCGCCGGTGCCGCAGCGCTATTGTTTCCGATCGACTGGCCGGAGCCATTCGGCCTGGTGATGATCGAGGCGATGGCGTGCGGCACGCCGGTTATCGCGTTCCGGTCAGGCTCGGTACCGGAAGTTGTCGACGACGGCATAACCGGCTTTGTCGTGGAGGACGAAACGGAAGCTGTCGAGGCGATCGGACGCCTCGGCGAACTCGACCGCCGCCGGGTGCGCAGCCATTTCGAGCAACGGTTCACCTCAGAACGGATGGCGAAAGAATATCTTCGTAACTACGAAACACTGCTGGATACCAAACGTGCTTTGAAGCCATGACCCTGCCTGGCCCACTGCACGGGCAAGTGTTTCGGTAGCGCGGTCGCAGCCGGCTCGCCGCGAGCCGGTGCATTCCGTCTGCAAAATTCTCGGTGGCCGTCATGCTTCTGGCCCCTCATTTCCGTTTGCCAACAACTCGTCTTGAGCGGTCACGCCGGGCTCGGAATGGACTATCCATGGTGAACGCATCAGGCGGGGTTCCCGCTTCGATGTGAGACCACGTTACGGGCGCTGCGATGGGAAACCCTTCGCGCGCTCGTGGTGAATAGGTGCCAATCGCGGTCGTGCCGCGCCCGTTGCGCAAATAGTCGAGAAAAATTCGGCCACGCCGTCTGGCTTGCGCCGACAGAACGTAATCGTCTGGAAACTGAGCGCCCAGCTTCGAGACGAGACGCCGCGCGATCACATGGGATTTGTCGTGCGCGACCAGCGCTTCAAGCGGAGCCATCAGATGAATGCCCTTGCCGCCGGTTAGCTTGGGCCAGGTGGTAAACCCTTCTGCCTTCATCAGCTCGCGCATGCGCAGGGCGGCTGTGACAATGGCATTCCACTCCACCCCTTCACCGGGGTCGAGATCGATCACGATCTGGTCGGCGTGCTCAAAATCCTCCACCGTCGCATTCCATGGATGCAGTTCGACGGCGCCGATCTCGACCAATCCGAGCAATCCTTCGAGATTATCGACCCATAGCCGCGTGCCCTGGCCACCTTCGCGCTTCTCGATGCGTAGCTGATGGACGGCTTCCGGAATGTCCTTCGGAAGGGATCGCTTATGATAAAAGGTCGTTCCGTTGATATGGCGGACAAGCTTAAGCGGCCGATGCCCGAGATGTGGCAGCGCTTTTTTCCAGACCCGCCTCCAATAGACGGCCAGTTGTTCTTTCGAAGGCACGACTGCGTCTGGCAGGAGCTGGAGAATGTTCTCGCGCGGCACGCCAAGGCGCAGCCGACTAGTCGAGGAGGGCGCCAGCCGACGCGCTTTCACCTTGGGTACTTCAAGGTCATCGCGCATGCCCTTGAAGACGGCTTCGCGCAAGAGCCCGTCGTCGGTGAGAGCTCGATATTCCACTTCCGCATCGACCTCCGGTTCCACCCAGGTCGCCTTGGGCTTCCTGACGGGAACGCTAAGCGGAGATGACTTTCTGATCAGCGGATCAAGCCTCTCGCGCAGTTCGCGAGCGGTGCTTTCTGTATAACCGGTGCGAACCTTTCCCGCGTAAACGAGTTTTCCGCCTTCGCGGCGGCCGACATACATGGAGGCGATCTTGCGTGGCTTGGCACCGAGCTTTTCGACGAAGGCGACAATCGGAAGAGTCTCGCTTTTCTTGCATTTCAGCTTGATCCAGCTTTCCTGACGGCCCGAGCGGTAGGGGGTGTCCGTCCGCTTGGCTATCACGCCTTCAACCCCCAGCTTGCACGCCAGCGCAAATACGGTTTTGCCGTCAGCTTCGATGCACTCGACGAAGATGAATGTCTCTGGTGCGCCTTTCAGCAAGCATTCAAGCAGTTTCTTCCGTTCGATGTACGGCACTTCGCGCAGGTCGTAGCCGTCCAGGTAGAGCAGATCGAAGGCATGATACCGAACCCGCTCGCTCTTCCGGGCGCCGAGCTCGCGTCGCAATTGCTGAAAGTCCGGCACGCCATTGGTGCCGTAGACCACGGCTTCACCGTCGATGATCGCAGTCTTGGCCTTCAGCGCAGGCGCCGCCGCAGCGATGGATGAGAACTGCTTTGTCCAATCAAGTCCCGTGCGCGAATAGACGCGCACCTCGTCTTCTCGGATGTGAAGTTGTGCCCGATAGCCATCGCCTTTGATCTCATAGACCCAACCATAGCCTGTCGGCGCGTGCTCGCGAAGCGTCGGGTCGCAAGGCTCGATGTAGTCCGGAATCGCGGTTTTGCGCGCTCCGCGAACGCGCGAGAGGGATATCGAACGCGATGAACGCAACGCCGCGGCACACATGATGATTCAACCCGGGCCGGCCGAACCGTTCCGGAGTCGTCTCCTGCGAGCGAAAGGGCCCGGAGTTCTCCGAGCCCTAGAAGCTGCCGGGTTACATCCGCCCTTGCAGCTTACCGGCCACCCGGCTGCTTTTTGGTGAGATTGTCTGTGCCCGGGCCGACATTTCCTTGGCTGGAGGGATTGGCAACCCCTCTGCCCGCGCCTGTGGTCATGCCAGCACCGGTATCCTTTGTCATGCTGGAAGATGTTCCCATCGTGGACTGGTGCCGCTTATGCTTTTTCGACATGGCATCCGCGGTGAATGTAGAGCCAGCCAATGCAGCTATTGTAATCGCAGTGAGCGCAAGTTTCGCCTTCATCACTAACTCCTTTCCAAATGGTGCGGACCTAAAACTAACTGACACGATTGTAGTTCCTATGGCAGGTCATGGTCCACCGCAGCGCGGCCTGCTTGTCACCGCAGGAGCACGGCTAAGCTGTGCACTGCACTCGGCGCGCTATTTGAGACCGGGTTGCTGACTCCAGCGATGCGCGCGCGTTATTCTGCCGCTTCAACGTTGGCCGGTCTCTGGATGCCGCCCAACGACGACACGGCTGGCCCGTTGAGGGCGGTGCCATCGGGCGCGAACTGCGATCCGTGACAGGGGCAATCCCAGCATTGCTCCAGCGAATTCCAGTGCACGATGCAGCCGAGATGGGTGCAACTCGCCGAATGCAAGTGCAGCTTGCCGTTTTGGTCCCGGCAAGCGGCGATCTTTTTCAGTCCGCTGCGGACAAGACGGCCCTCTCCCGGGCGAAGCCGTTCGACCGCCGTGATTTCACTGGCCGTAAGGTACTCCGCGAAATTCTTCAGCGGGGTGATGTTCTCGCTGATGAATTCGCCGATGTTCTTTTGGATCTTTCGTGAGGGCGAGTAGACCTGTTCCCACGGGCTCGATGCTGTCGTGACCAGGTCCGCAATCAAAATGCCAGCCACGAGCCCGTTCGTGATGCCTTGTCCGGAATCGCCACTGACAATGAAGACATGTTCCTCGTCGGGGCTATGACCGATGAAGCCCGTGAAGTCGGTAGGCTCCAGCACTTGACCCGACCAGCGATGGGTAACCCCGCGCAAGCTTGGCAGCCGATCGCGCGCCCAGCGCTCAAGAGCGGCAAAGCGCTGTGCGCCATCGTCCGCTTCGCCGCTCTTGTGGTCTTCTCCGCCGATGATCACGATGTCCTCGCCGACAGAGAACGGCTGCAGACGGACATAATGATACGGATCGAGCGTGTCCCAATAGAGCGCATCCGCGAGCGTGCCGCCCGGAATCTTCGCCGCGATGGCGTATGTACGGTAAGGCGCCTGCTTGCTATGGACGGCAATGCGCACGTTAACAGGCGAATTTGTCGCGACCACCACGTCGGTCGCCCGAATCTCGTGCCCTGACGTGGCCTTCACGACAACCTCGCCTTGCTTATGGTCGATGCTTTCGACGCAGGTGTCGGCGTAGAGCCTCGCGCCCCGGCGCCGGAGGGCAGTGGCGAGGCCGGCAAGATATTTGGTGGGGTGGAAGCGCGCCTGCCGCGGAAAGCGTAACGACCGCACAAGGCCTTCGGTATGGAATGGCGTCGGCTCCGTGCAGTCTTCAACGGGAATCCCAAGCTTCTTGCAGCAATCCAATTCCTCGTCGAGGTGGGATGCAGGCGTATCGGGAGCCAGCACCCAGTAACCGTCCAACCGGCGAAAATCGCAATCGATGTTTTCCGTGGATTGGATGGCCTCGGCTCGATCGATCGCGGCTGCAACGCTCTGGTAACAGAGCCGCGCACAATTCTGCCCGCGCACCCTGACCAGTTCCGTGTAGTCGTCATCGAGCGCCGATGCCAAGTGCGCCGTGGTGCGCGCCGTCATCCCACTGCCGATACTGCCGCGGTCCAGCACCACGACAGAGCGCCCGCGACTGGCAAGCTCATAGGCGACGGAAAGCCCGGCAATTCCAGAACCGATCACCACGACATCTGCCCGTTCCGTACGCCATAGCGCCGGAACGTCGGCGACCGAGGTGTCCATCCAGAGCGATCGGGTGTGCTCGTCCCGCACGTTCATCACACTGTCCTTCCACCGAACAAACGGCGCGGCAGGACAAGGGTTCCTCGCTTGGCCCCAAGCAGTGGGCCGACGCGTTTCGTGTCACGGTTGCGTCGGCCGTTTGTGAGGTGGCGCATGTCGACCAGCGCAACGTCACCCGGGGAACGCAACCCGACACGCGTGGTTAATCGCAGCCTAATGCAGCGATCGAGCGCTGCAGTTGATGCTTAACCGAGGCGCAACTTCGGTAGCGTAGCTTGGCGTCTGAGTGATGCATAAGTCGGCGCCAAAATATTCGGCAGTCGCGACAACACGATAGCATTGTGGGCAGGGGGGCGTTGCATGGCCGATCGTATAAAGATTGTCTGTTCCAATTGCCGCAAGATATTCAGCGAGCGGGCGCGGCGGCTAAAACAAGGCTATCAGACCCAGTGCCCACATTGCATGAGGTTGATTACTTTCGACGGCAGTTCGGAAGACCCAAACATCAGGCGCCCGCTGAAAGCTGCGCGGGACTTCCGGCTAGCGGCGGAAGAGGCGGTGGTGCTGGCACGGATGGCCGCCCAGGAGCCGAAGCGCGATCCCACATATTGATTGGTGTCAGCAAGCCCAGGCGATTTCGCCCAGAAGTAAGTTTCGGCCGCCAGCCAAGCTGACGTTTAATACGGCAGACCGCGGTCGCATGGGCAGCGCTCACCGCACAATCGAACCCGAGCGCCCGACCAGCCGTGCCAGTTGCTTGAAGCGGCTGCCGACGCGGTCCGCGACGAGGTCGACCATCCGGTGCTCGAACACCAGCATCAGCTTGCGGCTACCACTGCGGAAATGGGTTGCAGGCAACACGCCCGGCCGGGCCGCCGATATCAGATGGGCGACGCGAAACGCCGCGCCCAGCACGCGGGCGCGCTCATCCATCGCCGGCGGCACCAGTTCCTGGATAAATTTCGGGGGCTCATTCTGCTCGCTCAAGCCAGCGTAGCGGTAAAACACCGACAGCGCGACAAAGGCGCGGCCCCGATGGCTGATCGAGCCGAAATTGCCGTTGGTGATGAAGCTGAGCGTTTCCTCGCCGCGGTGATCCGGATGCACCCGCCAACCGATGTCAGACAACAGGCAGGCGGCATGGCGCAGCCTTCGGTCTTCCTCGGTCTCGCGCAGCTTGACGACCTTGGCCAAACGATCGGTCCACGCGATCAGTTCCTCGGCGTGGCGGGCGGATCGTGAAAACAGCTCGTTGAGGTTTTGCGCCGCGCAGATCAACCCATCCTTGGCGCGCTCGCCTTGCGGCAGCATTTCGTAAAACAGGCCTTCGCGCACCCCGAAGGTCGAGAACACGATGGTCTTCGGCTTGGCGACGCGAATGACATATTCGAGAACCAGCGCCGCATAGCTCAAAAGCGGCCGCCGCGCGTCGGCGACGGCCTCGATATCGGCCAGCATGTTGGCGGCGGCCAGCCGCCGCAGACGCTGCGCGAAATCGAGCGCGTCCGCCGCCGGTATCGAATAGCCGTGCATCACCTTCAAGGGATAGCCGCTCTGGATGATGTGGATGCGCGCCAGCGCACGCCAGGTGCCGCCGACCGCGTAGAAAGTCCTGTTACGGCCGGCCTTGAGCTGGGCAACGCCGGACAGCTCGTTGCGCACGATGCGTTCGGCGCGTTTCAACGATTTGTGCGAAAGGTCCTGCAGCGCCAGGCTGCCGAGCGGCAACGTCACGCCGCTGCGGACGCGATTGCCGCTCACGTCGATCAACTCCAGCGAGCCGCCGCCGAGATCGCCGACGATGCCGTCCGGGTTGTGCACGCCGGAGATGACGCCGAGCGCGGACAGCTTTGCTTCGCGCGGGCCCGACAGGATCTCGATCGGAACGCCGCAGATCCGTTCGGCTTTGGCGATGAAGTCGGGGCCGTTAGAGGCGTCGCGGCAGGCGGCGGTGGCGATGGCGTAGATGCGTCCCACTTTCTGGATTCGGCACAGCGCCCGAAAACGCCGCAGCGACGTCAGCGCCTTGGCGACCGCGTCCGGAGCCAACAGGCCGGTGCTCTGCACCTCGCGGCCGAGCCCGCACAGCGCTTTTTCGTTGAAGACGCTGATCAGGCTGCGCGCCATCGACTCGTAGACGACGAGACGCACCGAGTTCGAGCCGATATCGATGACAGCGACGCTGGAAGCGCGCTTGCGCGGTCGCTTCACCGGTAAGACCCCTTAGGACGATTGCTGACGCTCGGTACGGCGCGTAAGGCGGCGCGGCGAAGATTCCTTGAGAGACTTTCCACGGCCGGACAGACTCGGATTCGTCATGAAGTAGTTGTGCAGGTTGAATGGCTCTTCGCCTTTCGCGGTCTTCATACGCGTTGACGATCCATCGGGCAATAACTGCCAGCTCTGCTCATTATCCTTCAGGTTAGCGACCATGATCTGCTCGAGAACCTGCTGATGCACCGTGGGATTTTGCAGCGGACAGAGCACTTCGACGCGCCGGTCGAGGTTGCGCGGCATCATGTCGGCGGATGAGATATACACAGCAGCTTTCGTCGAGGGCAGGCCCTGGCCCATCCCGAAGCAGTAAATTCGGCCATGTTCCAGGAACCGTCCGATCACCGATTTGACGCGGATATGGTCTGAAAGTCCGGGCAGTCCGGGCCGCAGGCAGCAGATGCCGCGCACCACCAGCTCGATAGACACGCCAGCCTGCGAGGCTTGGTACAGCGCATCGATGATGTCGGGGTCGACCAGCGAGTTCATCTTCATCCAGATCGCGCCCGGCCTGCCGTGGCGCGCGTGGTTGGTCTCGCCATGGATGTGCTCGATGACGCGCTTGCGCAGCGTCAGTGGCGACACGGCCATCTTCTCGATGTCGCTCGGCTCGGCATAGCCGGTGATGTAGTTGAACACCCGTGCCGCGTCGCGCCCGATGATCGGGTCCGAGGTGAAGTAGGACAGGTCGGTGTAGATGCGCGCGGTCACCGGATGATAATTGCCGGTGCCGGTGTGGACATAGGTCGCGAGGTTGCCACCCTCGCGGCGCACCACCATCGACAATTTGGCGTGGGTCTTGAGCTCGATGAACCCGTATACGACCTGCACGCCGGCGCGTTCGAGGTCGCGCGCCCAGCGGATGTTGGCTTCCTCGTCGAACCGCGCCTTGAGCTCGATCAGCGCGGTCACCGACTTGCCGGCCTCGGCGGCTTCGGCGAGTGCGCGCACGATCGGCGAGTTGTTCGAGGTGCGGTACAGCGTCTGCTTGATGGCGACGACGTCAGGATCGCGGGCGGCCTGTTGCAGGAACTGCACCACGACGTCGAAGGATTCATAGGGGTGATGGACGATCAGGTCCTTTTGCCGGATCGCGGCAAAGATATCGCCGCCATGATCGCGCACCCGCTCGGGATGGCGGGGCACATAAGGCGTGAATTCGAGATCGGGCCGGTCGAGCCGGGTCAGCTGCGACAACTCGTTCATGGCGAGCACGCCATCCACCAGGAACACTTCGTCGTCCGCGGCCGAAAGCGCCTGTTGCACGAACAGGCGCAGCGCCTCGGGCATTTTGGCTTCGATCTCGAGCCGGATCACCGATCCGCGGCGCCGCCGCTTCAGCGCGGTCTCGAACACGCGCACCAGATCTTCCGCTTCTTCTTCGATTTCCAGCTCGGAATCCCTGATAATGCGGAACGCGCCCTGGCCCTTGACGGTGTAGCCGGGGAACAGGCGGCCGATGAACAGACCGGTGGCCTGTTCCAGCGTGATCAGGCGCACCGCGCTGTCCTTGGCGGTGGGGATGCGGATGAAACGGTCGATCTTTCCGGGCATGCGGATCAGCGCGTTCATCGGCTTGCCGTCGGCTATCCGCGCCAACTGCAGCGCTACGGTGAAGCCGAGGCTCGGGATGAACGGGAAGGGGTGCGCCGGATCAATCGCAAGCGGCGTCAGCAGCGGGAAGATGTTGTGGAGGAAATGGTCCTCGATCCAGGCGCGCTCGGATTTGGTGATGTCGCGGGCGTCGACCAGGACGATGCCGACCTCGGACAGCGTGGTGCGCAGGTCCCTCCAGATCGCCTGCTGATCGCTCGCGAGAGCTGAAACCGTCTGGTTGATGCG
>JBJMTR010000061.1:0-5488 GCA_045811565.1 Bradyrhizobium sp. | reverse complement strand
TGAAACGTCTGAAAGCGCTCGACTACACCAGCCCGCGCGAAGCCATCGCCGAGAAATTTCACATGAGCGAAGCGCTGCTGTCGACGCTCAATCCCGGGAAGAAATTCGACCGGGCCGGCGAAACCGTTTTTGTGACGAATGTCCTCAACAAACCAGGCAAGCTGGCGCTTGGTCGGGTCGAGATCGACAAATCGCGCCAAACGGTCAAGGCTTTCGATCCACAGGGCGCGCTTGTCGCCTTCTTCCCGGCGACGGTGGGCAGCGAGGAGAAGCCGACCCCGAGCGGCACGCTCAAGGTCATCTCAAGCGACGCCAAACCGAATTATCGCTACAATCCGGCCTACAAATTCAAGGACGTTCGATCCAGACGGCCGTTCACGATCAAACCGGGGCCGAATAATCCGGTGGGGTCATACTGGATCGGGCTTTCGTCGGAAGGTTACGGCATCCACGGCACGCCCAATCCGTCAAAGGTCAGCAAATCCGAATCCCACGGTTGCGTTCGGCTGACCAATTGGGACGCAGCTCTATTGGGAAGCAATATCAAGAAGGGAACGCCGGTCGATTTTGTCGACCAGACCGGGCAAGAGCTGAGCAGGCGTTAGCTCGCGCCATTGAGCTTCAAAATCATCTCGATCGCGCCGGCAAAACCGTTGTGCTCATTCGTATCAGTCACATGCGTCGCATGTTTCTTGACGTCGTCGGTTGCATTGCCCATCGCGATCGAGATGCCACTCCTGGCAAACATCGCCAAATCGTTCTGCATGTCGCCGATGGTCGCGACGGCATTCGTCGAGACGCCGAGCCGTCTGGCGATCGTCTCGACGAACGTGCCCTTGTCGTGGCCGGGCGGCGTAACGTCCAGATAATAGGTCTGCGAGCGGACCGCGGTGGCCTCTGTGCCGACCGCGCCTCGCATCGCTACCTCACACCGCTGCAATAGCTGCGCATCTGAACTTGCGCCGACGATCTTGCAGGCACTGGCGAGATAGGGCGTGAAGTCGGCAATGATGGTCGGATCATGCTTGATCGCCAGCTTCTCGTGCGGAACATATTCGCCGTCAGGATTGCGCGTCAGCCATCGATCGTTGGTGAACAGCCAGATATCGACGCCGAACTCCCTCAGCACATCGATGCCGCGCTGCGCCGTCGCAGGCGGGATCAGATGTTGCTCGATCGGACGCAACTGCGCATCGACGATGCAGCTTCCGTTGAAAGCGCCGACCGGCAGCGTGATCGCCAGCGGCTCGATCAGGAACCCCATACCGATCGTCGGCCGGCTGGAGACGATGGTGAAGCCAATGCCGGCCTGATGCAACCGGCGCGCCGCGGTCTTGGCGCCATCGGTCAGCGTCTTGTCCCTGGTCAACAGCGTACCGTCGACGTCGGATACAACAAGTGCGGTGCGGGTCATGAAGGAGCCAGTTTCAATTGACGGATAATGTCCTCGACGATCGTCTCGACCGGCGCATCGATCGATACCGTTATAGGATGTTCGCTGGGCTCGGGCGGCTCCAATGTCCGGAATTGGCTGGCGAGCAATCCCGGCGGCATGAAATGGTCTTTTCGCGCGGCGAGCCGGCTGGCGATCAGTTCTTGCGTGCCGTTGAGAAAGACGAACCGGACATCTGTGCGTGCATGCAGGAGGATGTCGCGATAGGCGCGTTTCAGAGCCGAACAGGCGACCACCACGTGTTCACCGTTGTTGCAGGCGCGGTCGATCTCGTCGGCGATCGCCTGCAGCCAGGGTCGGCGGTCGTCATCGGTAAGCGGTTCGCCGGCGCTCATTTTCGCGACATTGCTCGCGGGGTGAAACCTGTCACCGTCCTCGTAGCGCCAGCCCAGGCGTTCAGCGAGCGCGTCGGCGATGGTGCTCTTACCGGAACCGGATACGCCCATCACGATCAGTGCGCAGCAGGGGTTTGTCGCGTCACCCACGAAAATTCTCCGGCAGCGCAGCCTTATCGACGAGCCAGATCGTTTCGCCAATCGATTGCGCACTGTTTGCCGGCAGATTCTCGCCTGCGAACACGCGCGTCAAGATCGCGCGCTTGTCAGGTCCGGAGATCTCGAACAACATTTCGTGGCACGATGCCAGCACATGCAACGTTAGTGTGACGCGCGGTACGAACGGCTCGACATTCGCCTTGGGCACGCCGACCACCCATCGACGGTTCTCGTCGATCGCGGGATAGCCCGGAAACAGCGAGGCGGTGTGGCCGTCCGGCCCGATGCCCATCAGCACGAGATCGAACAACGGCCGGGCAGGGTCCAGCTCTTCCCCGCCATAGAATGATTTCAGCTCGTCCGCGTAGCGGTCTGCGCTTGCGTCGGGGCCAGTGGTCTCCGTCGGAATCGGATGGATGTTGCAAGCAGGCGCGCACTGGTCCAGGAAAATCCGCCGCGCCATGGCCATGTTGTTGAGCGCATCGCTCGCCGGCACGAAGCGTTCGTCGCCGATGAACCAGTGCACCCGGTCCCACGGGATCCCGCCGCGGTAAGCGCTGGTCGCGAGCAGTTGATAAAGCTGCTTTGGGCTCGATCCGCCGGTGAGGCAGATCGCGATGCGGCCGCCGTTCGCGGCCATGCGCGCGATCACACGATCCGCAGCTGCTATGGCCAGCGCCGCCGGATCCGCGACCGCAATGACATGGCGATTATCGTTCAAAACCATCCGCTAGCCGAATTTCCGCCAGCTTCGACCGTCGCGCGTTAATAGCCCGTTTGCCGCTTCGGGCCCCTCGCTGCCGGCCTTGTAAGTCTGCAGTCCGCTCCCGCCTGCATTCTTCCAGGCGTCGAGGAATGGCTGCACCGCCTGCCAACCGGCTTCGACGCTGTCGGCGCGCTGAAACAGGATGTTGTCGCCGATCATGCAGTCGTAGATCAGCGTCTCATATCCGGTCGAGGGCTCCGCCTTGAAGTAGTCCTTGTAGCGGAATTTCATTTCAACTCCGTCGATGTTGATCGTCGGCCCCGGCACCTTGGTGTTGAACTGCAGATCGATGCCTTCGGTCGGCTCGGTAGAGATGACGAGAAAATTCTGCGACAGCCGCTCGACCGGCGTGTCGCGGAACATCGCAAACGGCGCCTGTTTGAACTTGATCGCGATTTCGGTGCGCTTGGCGCCGAGCGCCTTGCCGGTCCGGAGGTAAAAAGGAACGCCGGCCCAGCGCCAGTTGTCGATGGTCAGCTTTAGCGCGGCGTAGGTTTCCGTGCTGCTGCCCGGCTTAACGTCCTTGGTCTTGCAATAATCCTCGATCTCGGTGTTGCCGATCCTGCCGCCCCGATACTGCCCGCGCACAGAATTGTGCAGCGCCTCTTCCTCACTTTGGATCTGGATCGCCGCCAGCACGTCACCCTTCTCTGAACGCACCGAATGCGCGTCGAAGCGGATGGGCGGCTCCATTGCGACCAGCGACAGCAACTGGAACAAATGATTCGGCACCATATCGCGCAACGCGCCGGTCTGGTCGTAAAAGCTGCCGCGATGACCGACACCGAGCTTCTCATCGACGGTGATCTGAATGTGATCGATATGAGTGCGGTTCCAGATCGGTTCGAACATGCCATTAGCGAACCGCAGCACCAGGATGTTCTGAACGGTTTCCTTGCCGAGGTAGTGATCGATCCGATAAATCTGATGCTCGTCGACCAGCTTCAGAAGCTCACTGTTCAGCGCTTTGGCCGAGGCGAGATCGGTCCCGAATGGCTTTTCGACCACCAGCCGTCGCCACGTGCCATTCTCGGTCAGCATTCCCGTGCGGCCGAGCTCCTTGCTGATCGGCAGGAAGGCGTTGGGCGGCGTTGCCAGATAGAACAGGCGATTGCCACCCGTGCCGCGCGACGTTTCGAGCTTGTCCAGCCGACCGCGCAGCGCGTCGAACGAGGCAGGCTCCCTCGGATCGGCCTCGATGCAGGTCACGCATTCGAAAAGCCGTTTGGCTGTCGCGTGGTCGACGGGGCGGGTGGCGAATTGGTGCAAACCCTTCATCAGGCTGTCCGTCAGCTCGTCATTCGACATGCCCCTGCGGGCGATGCCGACCACGCAAAATTTGTCCGGCAACAGGTTGGTCGCCGCAAGGTTATAGAGGGCAGGGATCACCAGCCGATGCGTGAGGTCGCCAGTGACGCCGAAGACGATAAAGGAACATGGATCGGGCTTCTTTTGCACGTGACCGTCGGTCATTTGCGTCAGACCTTTGGCTTGGCGTTCTGCGGTTCCCTGTGACCGCCAAAGCCGGCACGCATCGCCGAAAGGATTTTCTCGGCAAAAGTGTGCTCCTTGCGCGAGCGGAAGCGCGCAAACAGCGCCGCCGTCAGCACCTCGGCAGGGACGGCTTCGTCGATCGCGGCGTTGATGGTCCAGCGGCCTTCACCGGAATCCTCGACAAAGCCGGAATAATCATCGAGCGTATGATTTTCCGCGAGCGCGGAGGCGGTGAGATCGAGCAGCCATGACGGGATCACGCTGCCACGCCGCCAGACTTCGGCGATATCCGCGATATCCAGATCGAAGCGATGCTCCGCCGGCAGCGCGTCGAGATTGGCGTTCCTCAAAATATCAAAACCCTCGGCGTAGGCCTGCATCAGGCCGTACTCGATACCGTTATGGACCATCTTGACGAAGTGCCCGGCGCCGATGGGACCTGCGTGGATGTAGCCCTGCTCGATGCGAGGGTCGCGGCCCTCGCGCCCGGGCGTGCGCGGAATATCGCCGATGCCCGGCGCCAGCGCCTTAAAGATCGGATCGAGCCGGTCGACCACCGCCTTGTCGCCGCCGATCATCATGCAATAGCCGCGCTCGATGCCCCAAATGCCGCCAGAAGTGCCGACGTCGACATAATGCAGGCCGCGCGCTTTCAGCGCTTTTCCGCGTCGGATGTCGTCCTGCCAGAACGTGTTGCCGCCATCGATGACAACGTCGTCCGGCTGCATCAGGTTTGAAAGCGCGTCGACGGTCGCCTCGGTAATCTTGCCGGCCGGCAGCATCACCCAAGCTGTCCGCGGTTTCTCGAGCTTGTTGACGAAATCTGCCAGCGAGCTGCCGCCGACCGCACCATCCGCCGCGAGCGCCGCGACCGCCTTCGGATCCTTGTCGTACACCGCGGCGGTATGTCCATGCTTCATCAGCCGGCGGACGATGTTGCCACCCATCCGCCCCAAGCCGATCATGCCGATCTGCATCTTCGCGTACCTTTATTTTTGAGCATGATCTGATCCGAAACCAGGCCATCCAGTTCGCGCTAACGCGGCCCTTCGGGTCGGGAATCATGCTCTAATTGAGAGCTTCTGATATTGCGGCATCCAGCGCGGCGAGGGCCGGGCCCAGGTCGCCCTTGAGATGCACACGCAGCGCGCGCCGGCCCCGCTCGGTGAGCACGTCGAAATCGCCGCGCGCCTGCGCTGCCTTGATGACACCGAAACTCGCCTTCTGGCCCGGTACCGGCAGATCCTTGACGTCGTCGGCGGTGATCTGCAGGAATAAGCC
>JBJMTR010000060.1:0-15936 GCA_045811565.1 Bradyrhizobium sp. | reverse complement strand
CTCAGCGTGATCAAGGATCCCGACCCCTATGAGCGTTTCGAAAAAGTCGTGCTGCTGCACGGCTGCCGCCGCGTTGCCGAACTCGCCTATGGCGAGATGATCACCGAGAAATTGCCGAATGACGATCTGATCGGCGAACTCGTTCGCAACCAGTTGATCTATTACCCGACCGTGACGCGCGATCCGTTCCGCAACCGCGGCCGCATCACCGACCTGATCAATTCGGGAAAGCTGTTTGGCGATATCGGGCTTGCCTCGCTGGATCCCGCACATGACCGCGTCATGATCTGCGGCAGCCCGGCGCTGGTGCTGGACACCCGCGCGCTGCTGTCCGGCAAGGGTTTTGTCGAAGGCAATCACGGCGAGCCGGCGCAATTCGTGGTCGAGAAGGCGTTCGCCGAGCGGTAAGCTCTCAGCTAAGGACGTACCGCTGGCGTCTCGACCGGCATGCCGCGCGCTCGCGACATCAGATAAAGCTCGAGCTCAACCAGTTCCGGCGCGCCGTAGTCGTAGGGTTGTGCGCGAATGCCGGTGATGCAGCTGCGCAGCCTGCGTTGCAGCGAGCCGAGCGATTGCCATTCCAATCGATAGATCGGATAGCCGGTCGGGTGTGCTTGCGTGATCGCGGAACCCGCCAGGTGCTTGTCCCAATTATCGTCATGACAATTGGTGCAGCCGAGATTGAGCTGCCCTTGCCGTTGCATGAATAGTTCGCGCCCCTGCGCGATGAACGGTTCGAGTTGCGGATCATCGCCGGTCTCCATCGGCATGCCGCGCGACTGGCGCGCGACGAACGCAGAGAGCGCCAGCAGCTCACGGCTCTCGTAGGGAAGCGGCATCGCCAGCTGATGATTGACGCGACACAGATTGATCCGTTGTTCCAGATTGACGGGGCGACCGAGTGTCTTGTCGAAGGCAGGATAACGGGCGGCCACGCCCTTCATGCTCGCGCGCGCGTCATTGTGACAATCCGCGCAGGCCTTTTCCGCCGCGCCCGTCTTGCGATTCCAAAGGGCTTCGCCGTCGAGCACCCATAACATGCCCGGATTGCTGGCCTCGTCGTCCTGCATTGCCTTGGTATCGGGCGCCATGAAGCTGTAACCGGACCGGCGCTCGGCTTGCGGAATTTCGTCGGCGCAAACGGCGCCCGCCGTCAGCAGCGCCGCAATGGCCATGACGGAAGCAAATCTCATTCGACCGCGATCGAGGCCGAAGCGGTCTCCGAAAAACCTCTGTCGCCGATCCACTCGAATTCGAATTTTCCGCTCTCGGTAGCCGTCGTAAAGAACGTAATGAACGGATTTGCTGCAATGGCGGGAAACAGGTCAGCGCGGAAAATCTCGGTGCCGTTATAACGGCAACTGAAACTCGTGACGATGTCGCGCGGCACAGCTTCGCCGGAAGCAGTATGGCGGTAGCCGGTCTCCATGATGTGCGACATCAGGGTCTTGATCTCGATGACGTCGCCGCGCTTCGCCTTGGCCGGGACGTTGATCAGGGCAGAAGCCATCAGATCACCTCCTCGGTGCAGGCGGCCAGCGTCACCACGACATCGATGCTCGCGCACCAGAACGTATCGTCGGACAGCCGCGCGATGGCGACGACCTTCTGGCTGTCGGCAAGACGGATGCGGGTCGAAACCTGCGCGCGGCCGGCATGCGGGCCGAGATAGAAATTGCCGACATTGGGCTGCGGATTCTTCTCGTTGAAGACGTGGATGCTTATGACGTGATCGTCCGGCGTCATCGGGCTCGCGACGCTCACGGTCACCGGCACAGTATTGCCGTTCTCGACCAGCGGCGGAATTTCGAGCTTGACCTTGCCGGCCCGCACCGCCGCTTCGCCGATGACGTTGCGGATCGCGGTGGCGAGCGTCGCCGGAGTTGCCTCGGCGGGACGCACGGTGCCGATCGGGACCGCGCCGAGCACCGCCGCGGTTCCGGCAAGGCTCAGGAACTGGCGGCGAGTAGAATCTGCCTGCATGCTTCTTGTTTCCTATTCACGCAACGTGGCGAGATACGCCACGAGATCCTCGATCTGCTCCGCCGAGAGGATCGGCTTGCCGCGCCATGTTGAGCCGACGCGATCGAGGCCATCCACACGGTAATAAGAGGGCATGATCGTCGCGGCATTGAGGCGCGAGGCGTCTACCAATCGAAGCCGAAGCTGGCCCTCTGACCAGCGGTTACCGGCGCCGACGAGACTTGGCGCCAGATCGCCCTGGAATTTTTGTTCAGGAAATGGGCCGCTGTGGCAGAGAATGCAAGTGCTGGCGCGATCGACGACAAGCGCGCGCCCGCGCTCCGCGTCGCCCCGCAGGTTTGTGAGCGGATCCGGAATCGCCTCGCCGACGATGGCGTAGGGCCGCAAAGCCTGCGCGCCCGCCGAGCAGGGCGAAACTGAAGCTATTGCGAGCCACGCAATTAGCATGTGAGTTGCCCTAGCCAAACGCGTCCACCGTGATCGTCTTGAACCAGTTGAGCGCATTCTCGGCTTCGCGCTGACGGATTTCGCGTGGCGCATCGACCGGGCTGGTACTGACCTCGACTTCCGCGAATTGTCCCTCTTTCGGCTGATAAATCCCCTTCAACGAAAACCCATAGTCCGGCGCGACCGTGTTGTAGCAGGCGCCAATCAGCCTCGGCATGCCCGGCGATTTATCGGACATCATGTTCACAATGGCCGCGGCGCAGGCTTTTGCCTGCGCGTTCGCTGCGGAAGCGGACTTGGGAATGCCACCGGTGATGCAGGCGTCGCCGATGACGTGGATGTCAGGCACGAGCTTCGAGGCAAAACTCGTGGGGTCGATCGGGCACCACCCGGTTTTGTCGGCCGCGCCGGCGATCTCGGCGATGCGGCCGGCCTTGTGCGGCGGGATCACGTTGGCGACATCAGCGGTATAATTGCCGAAATCGGTGATGATGGTGTTGGTCACGGGGTCGACGGAGGTGACCCGGCCGCCTTGCGACAGCGAGATCCGTTCGATCATGCCCGGATAAAGTTCTTTCCAGGCATTCTCGAACAGCCGTTGCTGGGAATAACCGTCCTTGGCGTCGAGAATGAGGATTTTCGAGCGCGGCTTTTTGGCTTTCAGATAGTGTGCGATCAGGCAGGCGCGCTCATAGGGCGCGGGCGGGCAGCGCAGCGGCGCCGCAGGCACCGCAAGCACGACAACGCCGCCGTCATCCATGGCTTCGAGTTGCTTGCGCAGAAGCATTGTCTGTTCGCCGGCCTTCCACGCGTGCGGCATCTTGGCCGACGCCGCTTCGTCGTACCCAGGCAATGCGTCGAACCGCATGTCTATGCCGGGCGCCAGCACCAAGCGGTCGTAAGTGAGCGAACTGCCGTCGGCCAGGCCGATCGTGCGCGCTTGCGGATCGACCTTCACTGCGGCTAGCGCGATCACGCTTACGTCTCCGGCGGCGATGTTGTCGTAGGTGAATTCCTGATCCCGCAATTCTCTCACCCCGCCAATCACTTCGTTACTGAACGGGCAGGCTGTAAAGATGCGGTTCGGCTCGATGAGCGTCACCTGTAATTTGGGATCGAGCTGCCGTAGGGCCCGCGCACAGCTTGCCCCGCCAAAGCCGCCGCCGATCACGACGACGCGCGCCGCCGATTGCGCGAAGGAAGGGCAGGGAACGGCGAACGCCGCCACGGCGGCAATGCCGCGAGCGACATCTCTGCGCGTCGGTAGGCGCGTCACGTCCATATGCAAATCCGAAAAACGTAGCGGCGGCCATGATGGCCGACGCTTGCTAAGTCAGGCAAAACTGATGTTCTGGTCCCGCAGCGGCACTGAGCGGATCCGTTTGCCCGTTGCCGCGAAGTAGGCGTTCAGCACCGCCGGTCCGGCCACGCAGATGGTCGGCTCGCCGACCCCGCCCCAGAAGCCGCCGCTTGGCATGATGATCGATTCCACTTTCGGCATTTCGTTGATGCGCATCGAGTTGTACGTGTCGAAGTTGGTCTGCTCGATGTAGCCGTCCTTCACGGTGCATCCGCCGTAGAACAATCCTGACAGGCCGTAGACGAAAGAGCCGGCGATCTGCCGTTCGACCTGCGCCGGATTGACAACGTAGCCGGGATCGGTGGCGGCGACGATGCGGTGCACCTTGATCTTGCTGCCGTCAGTGACGGAGATTTCGGCCGCACCCGCGACGTAGCTGCCATAGCCCATATGCTGGGCAAGGCCGCGGTAGACGCCCTGTGGTGCGGGCGTGCCCCAGCCGATCTTGTCGGCCACCGCGTTGAGCACGGCAAGGTGCTTGGGATGCTTCGACATCAACTTGCGCCGGAACTCCAGCGGATCGTGGCCAATGGAGTGAGCCAGTTCGTCCATAAAGCATTCGAGATAGATCGCGTTATGATTGACGTTCACCCCGCGCCAGAAGCCGGGCGGAACATGCGGGTTGCGCATCGAATGCTCGACCAGCAAATTCGGCACTGAGTAGCCGATTGCAGCTTCGCCGCTGGCATTGAGACCCTGGAAGGCGGCTGGGTCCATGCCGTTCACCAGGCCCTCCGGGCGAAGGCTGAACAGGATGGACTGTCCCGATATTCTGACATGCAGCGCGGTCAGATTGTTGTCGGCGTCGAACGCGCCGGTCAGCCTGCACTGCGTGATCGGATGATACCGGCCGTGTTGCATATCCTCTTCGCGCGACCATAACAGTTTGATCGGCGTACCCGGAATTTGTTTGGCGATCAAAACCGCCTGCCGCACATAATCGGTCTGCCCCCTGCGGCCAAAACCGCCGCCGAGCATCAGCTTGTGCACTTCGCATTTTTCGGCGGGCAGGCCTGAAGCCTCCAGCGTCGCGGCGAACGCCGCCTCGCCGTTTTGCGTGCCGCACCAGACTTCGCATTTGTCCTCGGTGTAAAGCGCGGTGGCGTTGAGCGGCTCCATGGTGGCGTGGTTTTGATACGGATAGTTGTAGACGGCCTCGACCTTCTTGGCGGCGCCGGCAATTGCCGCCTTGGCGTCGCCGTTCTGATTGCCGATGAAGGCCGGCTGCGAATTGTCGAGGCCTTCGGTCAGCCATTTGGCGATCGATTCGCTGGAAACCTTGGCGTTGGCGCCTTCGTCCCAGACGATCGGCAGCGCTTCGAGCGCGGTCTTGGCGTGCCACCAGGTGTCGGCGACGACAGCAACCGCGCTGTCGCCGACGCGCACCACCTTCTTGACGCCCTTCATGCCGGCAATTTTGGCTTCGTCAAAGCTCTTCAATTTGCCGCCGAACACCGGACAATCCTTGATCGCGGCATTGAGCATGCCGGGCAGCTTGACGTCGATGCCGTAGGTCGTCGTGCCCGTGACTTTGTCGGCGGTATCCAACCGCAGCAATCCCTTGCCGACGATCTTCCAGTCCTTCGGATCCTTCAGTTTCACATCAGTCGGCGGCTCGAGCTTCGCGGCGGCTTCCGCCACTTTGCCGTAGGCCGTGGTCTTTCCCGATGGCGTGTGGGT
This sequence comes from Bradyrhizobium sp., assembly GCA_045811565.1. Lineage (GTDB taxonomy): Bacteria > Pseudomonadota > Alphaproteobacteria > Rhizobiales > Xanthobacteraceae > Bradyrhizobium. The sequence goes on along the minus strand of JBJMTR010000060.1, from coordinate 10,466 downwards.
GATGACGCTGTTGGCGGCACTGCATTCTAACGCCGGCACCTTCCACTCGTTGGCTGCGGCCTGGATCAGCATCGTGCGCGCGGTGGCGCCGCCCTTGCGCACGTATTCCTGTGAACTGCGGATGCCGCGGCTGCCGCCGGTCGAAAAGTCGCCCCACACGCGTTTGCGGGCGACACTCTGCCCGGGCGTGGGAAATTCGGTCGTGACCTTCGACCAGTCGCAATCGAGTTCTTCGGCGACGAGCTGCGCGAGTCCGGTGAGCGTACCCTGGCCCATTTCCGAGCGGGCGATGCGGATCACGACAGTATCGTCCGGCCGGATCACGACCCAGGCGTTGACCTCCGGCGAGCCGTCGGCGGCGCGCACCACGGTGGGGCCGCCGAAGGGAATGTCGAGGCCGAAGGCCAGGCCGGCACCCGCGGCCGCAGTGCCGATCACGAACGCGCGACGATTGAGTGCGGGCATGACGTGCTGATTCATGGCTGCCTCCTCACGCGGTCGCGGCAGCGTGAATTGCCGCGCGCACCTGGACGAAGGTGCCGCAGCGGCAGATGTTGGTAATCGCCTCGTCGATATCCTGGTCACTCGGCGTCGGCTTCTCGTTGAGAAGTGCCGCCACCGCCATGATCATGCCGGTCTGGCAATAGCCGCATTGCGGGACGTCATTGGCGATCCAGGCCTGCTGCACCTTGTGCAACGCCCCGTTGGTCGCGAGCCCTTCAATTGTGGTGATCTTTTTGCCGACGGCTTCGCTGACCGACATGCCGCAGGAGCGCATCGCGACGCCGTCGATATGAACGGTGCAGGCGCCGCATTGGGCAATGCCGCATCCGTATTTGGTTCCTGTCAGTCCGACATTCTCCCGGATCGTCCACAGCAGCGGCGTATCCGGTTCAACATCGACATCGATTGTCTTGCCATTGATCGTGAGGTTAGCCATCGCAGTCCCCTGGTTAATTCAATCCATCAATTGAATCCGGCCGCGATGTTGAGCTCAGAAGATAGAACTGTTCAAATCAAGAAAATGCGTTTGTGAAAACGGAAGAAAACCAGTTGCCCGGTGTTTCGCTCGCCTGCGTTTTTTACATTGCAGTTATGCGCGTCGCGAGGTCACAGCCAAGCGCAGAAAGCTCATCACGCTTCCAAGCGCGGCAAATCCACCGCCGAGTGCCAGCGCAAGCGTAGCGCCATCGTGGCCCCCCAGCGCAAAACACAATGCTGCGAGCGCCGCGCCGATGGTTTGTCCGGTGAGGCGGGCGGTGGCCACAATGCCGCTGGCGCTGCCGCTGCGGTGCGGCGGCGCGCTGGACATGAGCGCTTTCATGTTGGGCGTCTGAAAGAAACCGAAACCGATCCCGCAGATCACCATGCGCCAGACGATGTTCGCAACGCTGGGTGACGCCGGAAGCGTCGCCAGCAGCACCATTCCAATGCAGAGCAATACCAATCCGACGCCACCGAGAATACCGACAGGATAGCGATCGGACAGGCGGCCGCCGATCGGCGCCATGATCGCGACCACGAGCGGCCACGGCGTCATGAAAAACCCTGTTTCCACTTGCGAGCGCAGCAGCACGTCCTCGAAGTAGAACGGCAGCGAGACGAACGCCAGGCCCTGCACAGCGAACGAGCAGACTGCAGTGGCGGCAGACAGCGCAAATACCGGCCGCCGGAAAAGGTCGATAGGCAGCATCGGCGCCGGATGATCCGCATGTCGCCGGGTCAACAGCCAGCCGAGCAGCGCCGCGGCCGCAAGCTCGATCAACACCAGGCCTGGCGAGGTCTTGTGTGCCGCACTGCCGATGCCAATGATGAAGAGACCGAGACTGCCCGCCGCCAGCGCGGCGCCGGGGAAATCGAATGCATGCTTGGCACGGGGCGTCGGCGGCAGGGTGGTCATGCCGATCCACAGCGCAATCAGCCCGAACGGAAGATTGACGGCGAACAGCCATGGCCACGGCCCGAGCGCAAGGATACCCGAAGCGATGGTCGGCCCGAACGTGAAGGCGGTCGCCACTACCAGCGCGTTATGGCCAAAACCACGGCCCAGCAACCGGCTCGGATAGACGAAACGGACCAGCGCGGTGTTCACGCTCATGAGGCCGCTGGCGCCAAGTCCCTGCAGCGTCCGCGCAATCAGCAGGCTCTCCAGCGACCACGCGAGGGCACAGCCCAGCGACGCCAGCGTGAACAGCAAGAGGCCGCCAAGATAGATGCGTTGATGCCCGACGATTTCGCCGAGCGCGCCGAGCGGCAGCAGCGTCGCGACCAGCGCGATCTGGTAGACATTGACGACCCAGACCACCTCGGCCGGACTGACGTGAAGATCGGCGGCAATGGCGGGCAGCGCGATGTTGGCGATCGCCGTATCGAGCGAAGCCATCGCCAGCGCGGTGAAGATCGCCGCTACGGCCCATCGCCGGCGTTCCGGCGGCAAACCGTCCATGAGCGGCGGGGTAGGGGCTATCGCGATCGCATCCATGCTGTAGCGCTTCTCCACGGAATGACGCGATGGCGCCCTCCGCGGCATGTACTACGGCCACACGGTGCCCCACAGCCGCACCGCTGCATGATGCCTATGCGGAATTCCCGCTTCCGCGGCATTTCGGCCGCCGACTTTCGACTAGCTTTCCGCCCGCCGCGCGATCGACTAGGCTTGGCCCGCACAGCGACCGCACTCCGATAATGACGGTTGCCGGCAAGGGGAAACGCATTGAACGGACAGGCGGACCGGCGCAGCGAGGTCACGCGTGGCGCGAGTGAGGGAATTCGTCGGCACGTGTTGACCGGCTTGTGGGCCTCGTCCCTGCTGGCGATCCTCGCCTTTCTGGTCGTCTATCCCATCCTGATGCTGCTGTTGGGCGCGCTCACCGACACCAATCCGGTTGTTGACGGCATCAGCTTCAGCCGTCTCTCGGTCACGAATTTCCTCACTGTGCTGGCAAATCCGAATGTCGCGGAGGCGCTCCTCAACACGCTGATCGCCTGCGGCGGCGGCACGCTGATGGCGGTTGTGATCGGGCTGTTGTTTTCCTGGATCGTCATCCGCACCAATACGCCATTCAAGGGCCTTATCGCCGCCGCCAGCATCCTGCCGCTGTTCGCGCCGCCATTGGTCGCCGGCGTCGCATGGGCGATTTTGGGATCGCCAAAAACCGGCCTGATCAACACCATGTTCAAATGGATGGGGCTCGACTGGCGCGTCGATTTCTATTCGCTGTGGGGATTGGTGTTCGTGTTCGGTATCTACTACGCGCCCTATGTCTACATGTTCACATCGTCAGCGCTGCGCAACATGGACCCGAGCCTGGAAGAAGCCGCCGAAATCTCCGGTGCCAGCGCGTTTGCGACACTGTTCTCGGTGACGTTCCCGCTGATCATGCCGGCGATCGTCTCCGGCATGCTGCTATCGTTCATCGTGATGCTCGGAATCTACGGCATCCCGGCGGTGCTGGGCGCGCCAACCAATCTCAGTGTGTTGACCACCTATATCTTCAAGCTCACCAACTGGTCGCCGCCGCTTTACAACACTGCAGCCGCAGTCGCGATTATCCTGATGATGGTGACGGGCCTGCTGGTGTTCCTGCAGCAGAAAGTGTTGAGCGGCCGCAGCTACACCACCGTTGCCGGCAAGGCGTTTCGGCCGCGCAGCCTCGATCTCGGTCGCTGGCGCTGGCTCACCTTCGGTCTCGGTCTTGTCTATCTGCTGGTCGTCGTGGTGCTGCCGTCGCTCGCGTTGATTGTCGCAGCCTTCCGCAAGTTCATGTTCATTCGCGATGTCGCGAGCCTGTTCGACATCAGGCAATACTCGCTGATGCATTTTGAGAGCATTTTTGACAATCCGCTGACGATGCGCTCGATCTACAATGCGGTGGAAGTCGGCGTCATCACCGCCGTCGTCGGCGGCGCGCTCGCCTTTGCGATCGGCTACACCATTCACCGCACCGAACTTGCTGGCCGGCGCAGCATCGACCTGATCTCGACCTTACCGGTGGCCATTCCCGGCCTTGTGGTCGGCGTTGCCTATCTATGGGCCTGGATCGGGGTTCCCGGCGGGCTCTACGGCACCATCTGGATCCTGGCGCTGGCGTTCATCGCGCGCTTCATGCCAGACACAGTGAAGGCGCTGTCGACCTCGTTCCTGCAGATTCATCGCGAGCTGGAAGAGGCGGCCTGGGTCTGCGGCAAGGGCATGCTCGGCACGATCAGGACGATCGTGCTGCCATTGGCGCGGCCCGGCGTGCTCGCATCGATGACCCTGCTGTTTGTGCTGTCGATCCGCGAACTCGGCTCGTCGCTGTTTCTCTACACCAGCAACACCATGGTGATGTCGGTGCTCTTGCTCGACTATTACGAGGGCGGCAATCTCGGAAAGACTGCGGCATTCAGTCTGGTGCAAACCGTCTTGCTCGGTATTTTGATCGGCGGCGCAAACTGGCTGTCGCGCGGCGCGGCCCAGGGCAGCGTCGCCCGCACCGGATAATGAACACGATAACAAGATCAACGGGAGGATTGGCGATGAATAGAAGGATCTTCACCGGAGCGATCGCATTGACCGGCATCGCCGGGCTACTCGTCGCGCTAAACGGAACAGCTGCGCCGGCGCAGGAATTCGGCTCGCCCGAATTGATCGCCGCGGCAAAGGCCGAGGGCAAATTGGTGTACTACACGGCGAACTTCGCCGAGGTCGAACAACAGGTGATCAAGGCCTTCAACAAGCGCTTCCCCGAGATCAAGGTCGAGATGGTGCGTGCGCCGGGCGGCCAGCTCATCACCCGCGTTAAGACCGAGGCTGCGGCAGGCAAGCTGATCGCGGACGTGGTCGATCATTCGGATCGCGCGCTGATGCAGCCGATGGCCGACCTGTTCCAGGACTATGCACCGCCGAACGCCGCCGACTACAATCCCGATGCGAAAATAGCGCCGCAGCTCTGGCCGCGCGCCACGCTGGTGTGGTCGATCGCCTACAACACGGAGGTGGTGAAGGACCCGCCGAAGACCTGGATGGACCTCACAAACCCGAAATATGACAAGCTGACCGGCCAGGTGTTCGCGCAATCCGGCGGCACCACCTGGACCCGGATCATGTTCGAGCGCCAGGTGCTCGGCGAGGACTACTGGGCCAAGCAGGCCGCGACCCATCCGATCCTCTATCCCTCGGGGGCGCCGATGTCGGATGCGATGGTGCGCGGCGAAGTCGGCATGGGACCGCTGCTCTACAACGCGATCTATCCGAAGCAGAAGGACGGCGCGCCGATCAAGATTTTCTTCCCGCCCGAGGGCGCGCCGGTCAATCCCTATGCCACGGGAATTCCGAAGACCGCGACGCATCCCAATGCGGCGAAACTATTCCTGAACTGGTGCCTCTCCAAGGAGGGGCAGACCTTTATGATCAAGGAACTCGGCAATCTCACCTCGCTGAAAGACCCTCCGGTCTATCCGGAAGGTTTCGATCCCAAGCTCGTTAAAGCCTGGTACCCCAAGTTCGACGAGTATGTGAAGCTGCACGCCGCCTGGGTGGCGGATTGGGACAAGACGTACGGTTATCGGCAGTAGTGCGCGCATGATGTGGGGAAGCTCATGACGGCAACGCTCGAGATCACCGATCTGCGCAAGCAATTTGCGATCGGCCGGCCGGCCATCGACGGCGTCAGCTTTGCCGTGCCGACGGGCGAGATCGTCGTGCTGCTCGGGCCGTCCGGCTGCGGCAAGACCACGACGCTGCGCTGCGTCGCCGGGCTGGAACACCCGACCGGCGGCGAGATCAGCATTGCCGGACGCGTCGTATCGTCACCCGAACGCGGCATTCTGGTGCCGCCGCGCTCACGCGATCTCGGCATGGTGTTTCAATCGTATGCGGTGTGGCCGCATATGACGGTGCGGCAGAACGTGGTCTATCCGCTAAAGCACCGCAACATGACGCGCGCCGAGGCGCGGCGCAAAGTCGACGAAGTGCTGGCGCTGGTCGGCTTGTCGGAATATGCCGACAGGCCGGTGATCGCGTTATCGGGCGGGCAGATGCAGCGGGTCGCGCTGGCACGCAGCATCGTGTACCGGCCGCAATTGCTGCTGCTGGATGAGCCGCTGTCGAACCTCGATGCCAAATTGCGGCTGCGGCTGCGCGATGATTTGCGCGGCATCCTCAAGCAGACCGGCATGACGGCGCTGTACGTCACTCACGATCAGGCCGAAGCGGTCGTGCTCGGCGATCGCATCGGCGTTATGCGCGACGGCAAGCTGTTGCAGATGGATACGCCGGACGAAATCTACAATCGTCCGGCCGACCTGTTCGTCGCTAATTTTACCGGTGCTATCAACGAGCTCTGCGGCACGCTGGTTGAACGCAACGGCGAATTCGGCGTGGTCGATTTCGGCGAGGGCAGGCGTGGCGAGGTCGCGCTACTGCACGCGTTGCGGCCGGACGAGAAGGTGCGCATCGCATTGCGGCCGGAAAATATCGCGATCGGCAAACATGACGGCGCCAACACGTTTTCAGCGAAGGTTTTGGACCGCCGCTACCAGGGCACGCAGACGGTCTATGCAATCGAACTGTTCGGCCGGCGGCTGGAAGTAATCGAGCTGGGAACGGCCGCCCGGCATCAGGTCGGGGCCGATACGCCGGTTTGCCTGCCGCGGGAAAGCTGCTGGGCCTATCGCGACGCCGGACCGTCGTCCTATGAATAGCGGCGGAAAGAACCCGCAGAGGAAGATGTCAATGCGCATTGTCGTTCTGCCGGGTGACGGCAGTGCCATGGTCGATATCATGCACCCGAAACTCGCCGAGGATTTTGTCCGCATCACACAAAAGGCCTATGCTGCCTGCGTCACTGATTTCGAGCCGTGCCTCAAGGCGCTGCTCGATCAGGTGACCGGCCTCGAGCGCGAGGAGCAGCTGTTGCAGTGGGGGCGCATCAAATATCTGATGGCCGACGAGTTTACGACGACGAAGGGACTTGGCTGGATCGACGAAGGGCGGATGAGGAAAGACTACGAACTGGTGTAGACTTATCTCGGGATCGAAAAGCCGTTTGCAGTGGAAAGCGCCTTTACAAGCAGGCTGCTGGATCCCTCGATCAAGATGGACGCGACCAAGGTCGAAAAGTAGCCCGGTATCTCAGGCATTCGCGCCCAGCCCCAGGCTCGCATAGATGCGCCGGGCGTAGGCGCCGAATTCATCGCTCGTCTTGATCGGCAGCGCGCGGGGAAACGGCAGCTCGATCGGGAAATATTCAGCCATTCGCGCCGGACCCGCGGTGAGCACGGCGCAATGCGAGGCCAGGAACACCGCCTCCTGGATCGAGTGGGTGACGAAGATGATGGTCTTGCCGCTTTCGCGCCAGATACGCAGCATTTCGAGATTCATTTGTTCGCGGGTCAGGGCATCGAGCGCCCCGAACGGCTCATCCATCAGGATCAGCTTTGGATCATGAATGAAGGCGCGCGCGATCGCGGTGCGCTGCTGCATGCCTCCCGACAGTTGCTGCGGATATTTGCCTTCATAGCCGGCGAGCCCCACGAGATTGAGCAACTCGCGGGCCTGCGCGCGTGCCGCCCTCATCGGCAGGCCGACGATCTCGGCCGGCAGCAGCACGTTGTCGAGGACGGTCCGCCATTTCAACAGCAGCGCCTGCTGGAACACCATGCCGATGTCCCGGGCAGGATCGAACGGTGTTTTGGCGTTGCCGATCTTGATCGTGCCGCCGTCAGCGCCGTGCAGCCCGGCGAGGATCTTCAATACGGTGGTCTTGCCGCAGCCGGACGGGCCGACCAGCGACACCAGTTCACCTTCCTGCACGTCCATGGTGACGTCGGAGACGGCGAGAAATTCCGCGCCTTGCGAGCGATAGACCTTGCGGACGTTGCGCAGGCTGATGAAGGGCTCTGCCGCCGTCATGCCAGCCATTTCCGCAAATTGGCCTCGACGAAGGCGTCGTCGGATAGATCGGCGTGCTCGCGGCAGACGCGGTCGATTTCCTGCACCTGGCCAGGGCTTAGGCCCTCCGCGGGATCGAGGCACCAGAGGCCCCGCATCAATCCCTGCCGCCGCAGGATTTCGTGACAGCCGGCGATACAGCCGTGGAAATCGTTAGAGACATCGAAGAAGGCGCTGTTGCAGTCAGTCACGCGCGCGTCGAGCGCCAGCAGGTCCGCCGGTACGTTGTCCTTATTACGTGCTGTCTTGCACATCTCGAACTGTTTGATGGCGGTGGCCGTCCACACCGACCAGTGGCCGAGCAGGCCGCCGCGGAAGTAAGTGCGCGTCGTGACACCCTTATCACGGAGATCGAACGGCAGCGTGAGATCAAGCAGGATATGGTCATCGTTGCCGGTATAGAGCGCGACGCGGTCGAGTGCGCCGGCGGCGGCCACACCGCGCAGCACGTCGAGCGTGCGATAGCGGTTGAACGGCGCGATCTTGACGGCAATGACGTTGTCGATCTCGGCAAACCGTCGCCAGAAATCGGCGCTGAGGATGACGCCGCCGACCGCCGGCTGCAGATAGAAACCGACTAGCGGAATCTCGCGCGCCACCGCCTCGCAATGCGCGACGATCTCGTCCTCGGACGCGGAACTCATCGCGGCGAGGCTGAGCAGGCCGGCGTGATAGCCAATGCCGCGCGAGATCTTGGCTTCCGCAATGGCCTGTTGCGTCGGACCGACTAGCCCCGCGATCATCGCGAGCGGCCGCTTCGTCCAGCTTGCCGCCGTTTCCGCAGCGAGTTCGAGCACCGGCTTGTACAGGCCGACGTCACGGATAGCGAATTGCGTGGTATGGACGCCGACCGCAAGGCCGCCGGCGCCGGCGTCGATATAATAGCGCGTCAATGCACGCTGATGCCGGACATCGAGTTCGCGGTTGGCATCGAGCGCCAGCGGATGCGCAGGTAGCACCGTGCCATCGGCGATGAGTTTGCGCACCTCGGATTTGAGCTCGCTATGATGCATGGCCATTCCTATCCAAATTCCGGGCCGGCTACCGCGAACGGAAGTTCCTGGGCTTGCGTCGCGGGGCCGAACCGCATGCGCTGGAAGGGACGTTCGACGTTCCAGCCGGAGCCGGTCAGCCCCTTGAGGAAGTCGTGTTGCGAACTGATCGCGTCGATCAGCAACGGCCCGGTTTCGGATTGGACGATCGAGTCGACCAGTGTCAGCGCGCTGGCAGGCTTATCCGCAAATAGCGGACCGATGTGGCGAGCGGCGCGGCCATCGCGGACAACGGCCATCGCATTGCCAATTGACAGAATGCGTGAGGCGGACCGCCCTGCAAACTCCTTGAGCAGGATGCTGCGGTCAAATCCCATCGCGCGCTGGTCGCGTGCGATGAATTCGTCGAGGTCGCAGGCCGGTGGCGGTCGGGCCGCGTTGGATTTCGCAAAGGTCTTCAGCCGTAGCCTCCGCAGCTGCAGCACCGGCGTAAATCCGAGCGGACCATAGACCGAGGCACCGGCGGGCGTCGCATCGAGCCAGGTGGAGAGGCCGCGCCTGGTCGCCGCGTTGAGACACGCGTCGACCAGGCGGGTTGCGATGCCGCGGCGTCGCCAGTTTTCGGTCACCAGCACCATGCTGATCCAGGCATTGCCGGCCGAATAGGGCAGCAGCGCCGCGGCGGCGACCAATTGATCCCTGTCGCGCACGCCGAACACGTTTCCCTTGCTCAGGAAAAAGCGCCAGTCGGCCTCGTTCTGATTCCAGTGCGCTTCGGTCGACAGCGCGAGCCCGGCTTGCGCATCGCCGATATCGAGCTCGACGATGGAGATGTGCTCAGTATCGGCCATCGCGCACCTCATATTTCGTCGGCTTGCCTAGGCTCGGCATCGACCGTGCGACCCAATCCGCGGTCCAGGCGATCAGCTGCCCGGTATCGACGATAGGCAGGCCGAACAGTTTTACCGCTAGCGAGGTGTCGGTCAGCCACGCCGTCGGCTGTTCCTTGCCGGTAATAACTGGCTCACGGCCGAAACGTTCGCCGAATTTCGCCGCGAGATCGCGCACAGCGAGGACCTCGTGGCCGCTGACATTGATTGGTGAGGTCGGCGTTTCGCAATGCGCGAGGCAACGCAGCGCCTGCGCCGCAGCATCGCCCTGCCAGATGAAATTGACATGGCCGAGGCTGACATCGATCGGTGTGCCCTGCAGCACCTTGATTGCGATGTCGTGGAGCACGCCATAGCGCATGTCGATGGCGTAGTTCAGCCGGAACAGCCGGCCGGGCGTCGCGTACTTGCGTGAGAAATGTTCGAACATGCGTTCGCGGCCGACGCACGACTGCGCATATTCGCCGGGCGGGTTGGGTGCGACTTCCTCGTCGGCGCCCTTGCCCTCGACGGGCACGAACGGATAGACGCAGCCGGTCGAGAACGCCACGATCCGCGAGCTCGCAAAGGCTTGGGCCACTAGCGCAGGGACGTGCGCGTTCATCGCCCATGTAAGCGACAAATCGCCTTCGGCGCCGAACTTGCGACCGG
>JBJMTR010000059.1:0-5665 GCA_045811565.1 Bradyrhizobium sp. | reverse complement strand
CAGCCTCGAGGTCAACGGTGTGCGCGTCAACGCCCGCGACGGCGTCGCCATCCGGGACGAGGCCCAGCTCAAGATCACCGCGCTGGAAGATTCCGAACTGGTGCTGGTCGACGCGGCGTAAGGCGAGCCGGCCCCGCACAAAAGATTGTCATGCGCGGGCTCGACCCGCGCATCCATCCTCTTCCGAAGAGTCTTTCAGGACGATGGATTGCCGGGGTCATGCCCGGCAATGACACCCCAAAAAACAATCTCAACCCCAAACTAAAAGGAAAGCCATCATGGCCAAGGTACTCGTTCTCTATTACTCCGCTTACGGTCACATCGAGGCAATGGCGAACGCCGTCGCGGAGGGCGCGCGCAAAGCCGGCGCTACCGTCGACATCAAGCGCGTCCCCGAGCTGGTGCCGGCGGATGTCGCAAAAGCGTCGTATTACAAACTCGATCAGGCGGCTCCGATCGCGAAAATTAACGATCTCGTCAATTACGACGCCATCATCGTCGGCACCGGCACGCGGTTCGGCCGGATGTCGTCCCAGATGGCCAACTTCCTCGATCAGGCCGGCGGCCTCTGGGCCAAGGGCGCACTGCATGGCAAGGTCGGCGGCGCTTTCACCTCGACCGCAACCCAGCATGGCGGCCAGGAGACGACGCTATTCTCTGTCATCACCAACCTGTTGCACTTTGGTATGACCGTTGTCGGGCTCAATTACGGGTTTGCCGGCCAGATGAAGCTCGACGAGATCACCGGCGGCTCCCCCTACGGCGCGACCACGATCACCGGTGGTGACGGCAGCCGACAACCGAGCGAGAACGAGCTTGCAGGCGCGCGTTATCAAGGACGTGTGATCGCGGAGACCGCGAACAAACTGCATGGCTGATGCGATTTGAGCGGCATTCTCGACGAGCAACGCCGCCCTATCTACAGATTGCGATCGGGTGCTATCGCCTCCGATCGCGATCGCATTTTTCAAATCCGCTTGATCATTGTCGCCACTTCCGCTTTGGCAGATCATGCGGGCTGGTTCCGATGGAAAGCACGATGGTCGAAATTCTCTTTATTGCTCAACTGGTGCACAAACCACTGCAGGCGGTTGCGCGGCGCTGGTGGTGCCGCAGCCTCTACCGCGCCACGCGCGGGCAGCGCCGCTGCCCGGAATGCACCAAATCGTGAGGCTCAATTCTTGGGGTCTCATGACAGATTCGTGATAGGGCGATAGCCATATCGTTCGCGATCGACATGCACAAGGTTCAGGCATGAGCAACATCGCGCAATCCCCGTGGCCGGAATTGCCGACCGCGGCGTGGCGTGACACCTGCGCCACGCTGCATCTGTGGACCCAGATCGTCGGCAAGATCCGCCTGACCAAGACTCCCTGGCTGAACCATTCCTGGCATGTCACGCTTTACGTCAGCGCGCGTGGGCTGACGACCTCGCCGATTCCCGACGGCGCTCGAACGTTCCAGATCGACTTCGATTTCATTGAACACGGCTTACGCGTTTCGACCAGCGACGGCGCACAGCGGCAATTCGCGCTGGCCGGACACTCGGTGGCGAGCTTCTACGCCGCCGTCATGGCGGCGCTGCGAGATCTTGGCATTGACGCCGCCATCGACGAGATGCCGAACGAATTGCCGGATCCGATCCGGTTTTCGGAAGACAACAAACATGCCTCTTACGACCCGGACGCGGTGCGGCGCTTGTTCCAGATCCTTGGCAATTCCGATCGCGTGTTCAAGCAATTCCGCACCGGCTTCCTCGGCAAGGCGAGCCCGGTGCATTTCTTCTGGGGCAGCTTTGATCTCGCGGTGACGCGCTTCTCCGGCCGCAGCGCGCCGCGCCACCCCGGCGGCGTGCCCAACCTCCCCGACGCGGTGGCACACGAAGCCTATTCGCACGAAGTAAGCAGCGCCGGCTTCTGGCCGGGCAGCGGCGCGGTCGACTATCCCGCGTTCTATTCCTATGCCTATCCGGAGCCCGCGGGCTTCCGCGCCACGAAGGTTCGCCCCGAAGCCGCTTTCTTCAGCGAGGCGCTCGGCGAGTTCATCCTGCCCTATGACGCCGTGCGCACCGCCGATGATCCCGACAAGGCGCTGCTGGATTTCCTCCAAAGCACCTACGAGGCCGCGGCAATATCAGGGAAATGGGATCGCGACGCGCTGGAATGCGTCCCCGGCCAGCCGGGCGTGGTGCGGCAGATTTAGAAGCCTTCACCTGCTAATGTCGTAAATCCGGCTTGATCACCGTCTTGGTGATTTCCGCGCCGCAGTCGGAGCATTCGTAGGTGACGTCGATCTTCGCCATGGCCCAATGAGGATCAACCTCTTTAACGTACATGGGAAGACCGGCGCAGCTCGGACAGATGATGAAACCCGGCTCGACACGTCGATTTTGTACATAGGCTGGCATGTCGGCACTCCTTGGACGGAATCATTCACCTCAGCGCTTGACCTGAAACAGCCTACTCCTGCGTGGCGATTCCGATCATCAACTCTTGCGAACACAGCCGGAACGCCCCTACATTCCTCGTGAGTGTTGCGGATTTGCCACGAACGTTTAACCCTCTTCGCGCGACGGCGGTTTGCCGAGTGCGCGTTTCAGGTGCGCGGTAAGCTGCGGATAGCCGCGAAGCTTGCGCGCGGCACGATCGCGCAAGGCATAGGGCCATCCTCGCCAGCTTAGACCCGCGCTGAGATCGACCAACCGCAGCCGCGCCACGCCGAAGCGGCGTTTGTAGGCATAATTGCCGATCGAGAAGTCGAACTCTCGCACGCCATCGCGGTGCAACGCCGCCATGGTGCGCTCGATGATCAACCGGCCCGGCGAACAGTTCGACCATTTGTCGCCGGCATTGCTGATGCGGATCATGACGTAACGCGAGCCGCTGCGGATGCCGAGCAAGGTCGCGACCACCTCTTCACCCACGGTGAGTGCGGACACCAGGGCATAACCGCCGCCAACGCCATCGCGCACCAGATTGCGGTAGAACGCGGCGCAGGATTGGTCATTCAAGATGAAGTTGAGCCCGAGGCTCTGGATTCGCGTGCCCTGCTGCACTTCTGTGGTGGAGAGGATGCGCAATGCCTCATCAGGATCCACAGCGAACTTGAACGACGCGGCTGGATCGCGCGTGAACACGCGCCAGCTCCGCTCCAGCTCCTTGCGCACGGTCCTTTCCAGCGTGTAGCGCCACGCGCCGTAATCCTCGCCCGTGGTGACGAGATTGCCGTTCAGTGAGCACGGGCCAGCATCGTTTAGCAATGCCAGCGGATTAGGCCGGCCATCGAGGTCGACCGGGATCTTGCGGAGGCGAATGAGATCGGCGCCGCCAGGCATCCGACGCAACGCCGCGCGCAAGTCGCGCCATAGCACACGCGCCGCCGTGGGCTCGCGCGGCGCCGCGCTGCCGAGCAGCGGCGCGTTGTAATCGGTGAGATCGAGATCGGCGAATTCGACGATCCGGATGCCCTTTTGCCGGCGGCGGATCAGCGGCAGCAGAACGGCCTGCTCACCGGTCGCGGCGTCCGAGACAATGGCGATCAGCGGCTCGGCGTGACCGGCAAAGGCGCTGTACCAGGCCTCGTACCATTTCGAATGCTGGAACGGCGTCGATGGGTTCAATATGTTCCAACGCGCCGCCGCTTGTTTCCACTCACGGATCAGCTCGACGCGGTAACCAGCCGCGCGTGAAGTTGCCCGCGCGTCGTATTTTCCCGCACTTGCCGTCACTACTGTCATCGCCGGTCAGCCTTATCGCTTACGCCGCTTTCGGCAGGTCGACGATGTTGCCGAGCTGCTCGGCGTCGAGGCGGAAATCGATCGGGCGGCGCGCGCTGCGCTCGCGTTGGACCCACTTGCCGTTGCGCAGCAGTTTTTGCATCACCGCCTTGGCGAAATAGGATGGACCGCGCAAATTGCGGCTCTTCGGCGCGTAGCCGAAGCGATGGCGCAGCAGGCCATTGGCGAGGTTGACGATTTCGGCGCGACGGATCTCGTCGTTCACATAGGACACTGTCATCGAAATGTTGACGGTGCCGAGATTCTCGACGCGGTGCGGCGCGTTTAGCGGCCAGTTCAGCATTTGGCCGGGCTCCAGGTCGATCACCTGCGCATGCGCATCGTACCAGGGAGCGTAAGGTATATCGACCTCGACATCGAACAGGGCGATGTCTTCAAGATGGCGCGGCCTGATGAATGGCGCGGTGTTTGGATAGACAAAAACGCGCTTGCGGCCGGCGATCTGGATTAGACCCTGCCCCGGCAAGTCGGCATGATAATAGACCTGCGCGTCCGGCGATGAGATCAGGATGCCGGCCTGATGCTTTGGCGCCTCAAAGCCGGGGACCTTCGCCGCGACTTCGTCAAACATCCGGTCGACCAACTCGCGATAGCGGCAATCGACCGAACCGACATGACGCATGTTCAGCCATAGCCCGCCGCGCGAAATCGCCTCGATCACCTGCCGGCCGCTGAGGTTGCCGATGTCGCCCTCGCGCCAGACGCGGCTGGAGCCGCGGGCGCCGGTTTGCACCAGGCTATAGTGCTCGCGCGGATATTTTTCGATCAGCCCGGCAAGCTCATCCATCGAGAAAGCCGGCGAGCGATGCATCTCATGCTCGAGCCGGATCGGTTGATGGCTCCACAGTTCGGAATGCGTCTCGTCCCATTTGCTGAAGATCTTGCCTGTCATTGCCGCGCTCCTGCTGGCTTTCGGGTTCGTTACCAGTCTCGCCATTGGCCGCCGATGTCCCGTTATGAGACGACCGGCCGGCCCTTGTGCTTTATTTGGCAAGAACGATGCCGCAGCCGCCGAGCTGCCGCTTACCGGAAGCTAATGTCTGCCCGGTATGGCTAATGCAGGTATCTCCGAAAAAAGCCCCGCGACAGGATGACTTCAGAACCCCGACATCGGGCGCTGTTTCTCGGCGCAGGCCTGCAGATGCAGTGCGGTGTCGGGCATTTCACGCGCGGGCTTGGCGAGATGATCGAAAAAATCGAGCCCGGCGGCAGCACGACGTTAATTCTGACGCGGGCGGAAGGATCTCTAGCCGAGATCTGGCGTACCGTCGGTTCGGCGCGCAGCGTGGTCTGCAACTTCCCGATCGTGGCGTGGAAGCGGGTGATATTCCGGCCGTTGCTGGCGCTTGCAATGGCACGGCTGCGACGGCGCAAGATTGTCCTGATTCAGCACGAATGGGGCGGGCTGCACTGGCTGCGGCGCATCACCTACATTCCGGCGCTGCTGCTCGCCGATACCGTCGTGATGTTCTCGCCGCTGGTGCGGCACGAACTCGCCGACGACCCCGTGATCGGCTGGACAGCAAAAAAATGCGTGCTGGCACCGCTGCCGCCGAACATCGAAGCTCCCGGCACAATCCAGGACTCGGCGCTGCGTCGGCGGCTCGCCGCCGCGCGGGCGAGCGGAAGGCTGGTGATCGGCCATTTCGGATCGATCTACCCGGGCAAGCAGCCTAACGCGCTGCTCGACATCGGCGCGATATTGAAGGCGCGCGGGCTCACGCCGCTGATCGTCTTTATCGGCTCGTTCATCCGCGGCGTCGACAACGTCGAGGAAGAGTTTCATGCGCGCGCCGCCGAACTCGGCATCGCCGAAGATGTGATCGTCTCCGGCTATGTCGCCGATGATCGCGAGGTGTTCGGCCTGTT
>JBJMTR010000058.1:0-4012 GCA_045811565.1 Bradyrhizobium sp. | reverse complement strand
GGCCATGCTGACGCAGGAATTTTTCGCCGTCTTCGGTAATCGTCACCCGCAGTCCTTCCACAGTCGGCCGGCGCGCGACATAACCGCGATCGACCGCGTCTTCCCAGATCGTCAGCCGCGGACAGGAGCTCCGCCAGGTTTCGATCACCTCGGAGTAAAGCCGTGGCTCGCGCGCGATCCATTCGACGAGATCGAGCACCAGGGCGTCCTGCGTCTCGGTCATCGGATTTCCTCCCGTCAAAACGCCAGCGCGCTCGAACGCGCCAGCATCAGCCAGCCGCCATAGATGATGTAGTAGCCCGCAACGGTGGTGATCAGCCGGTTCGCCCAGGTGCGGAACTGCGCATCGCTCATGGCCTCCAGAATACGCCGCGCCAGCGTGGTGCCGAGCATCGAGGCCGCGACGGCAACCGCCGCGAGCACTGGATCGAGAGTTGCGGCCTGATCGATGATGCCGCCGAAATAGATCAGCTTCACGAAGTGGCTCGCGACCTGGCAGGCAGCCTTGGTCGCGACCACTTCGCGGCGGCCGAAGTTGCCGCCGAGAAAAAACGTATCCATCAGCGGCCCCGAGACGCCGGTCATTAGCATCAACCCCATGCAGATCGAGCCATAGAGACTGCCCTGCCAAATGCTGTCGGGATTGGGCTTCAGGCCCTTCGGCGTCAGGCGTGCCATAAACGGCGTCACGCCGAGCAACAACAGCGCAATTGGCTTGTCCGGCACGTAACGCGTGATCGACCAGGCGCCGAGCGCCAGTCCGCATCCAATCAGGTAGATCGCGACCGGACGCCAGCGGATATGGGCGCGCCACACGAACGCGCGCCAGCCATTGGAGGCCATCTGCGTGATCGCATGCAGCACCATCGCCGACGGCAGCGGCAGGATGGTCAGCAGCACGCCGATCAGGATCAAGCCGCCGGCCATGCCGAACAGCCCCGACAAAAACGCTGTCGCGACCATCAGCACTCCAAGCGTGGCGACCAAAAGCGGCGACATTCTATCCTCCGCTTGTCGTTGTGCCCCGCTTGGACGGAGCACGCAAACTGAGTTATCTTGCCCTGGCATCAGTTTTCCTGAGGGTCCTCGTGCGGCGGCTGCTCTTTCTCAACGGCATCAAGGCATTCGAGGCCGCGGCGCGCAGCGGAAGCTTCGCCGCTGCCGGCGCCGAGCTGAACGTCTCGGCGGCGGCGATCAGCCGGATGGTACATCTGCTGGAAGAGCGGCTCGGGGTCGCGCTGTTCGAACGCAAGGCCAACCGTCTCGTCACCACCGCCGCCGGCCGCGCCTATCAGAGCGGGCTGACGCCGATCTTCGATGCGCTGGCAAGCCTGACCGCGCAAGTGACCGCACCGGCGAGCGTCCGCGTGCTGACCATCGGCGTCGGCCCGACCTTTGCGATGAAATGGCTGATCCCGCGGCTGGCAGATTTCCGCAAAGAGGCGCCCGACATCGACGTGCGGATCACCACCGGCGGCGCGGCGGCGCCGTTCGGTGACGATTGGAGCTGCGGGATCAAGCTTGGCGACGGCGAATGGCCGGGCCTCGTGTCCGAGCCGCTATTCGCGGCCGACCTGTTGCCGGTATGCGCGCCGCGGCTCGCCAGCCAGCTCAAGCGTCCTGCCGATTTGAAGGCAGCCAGCCTCTTGCGCGTGGCGCATTCGCCGGATGATTGGCCACTGTGGCTCAAGGCCGCTAATGTCACCCGCGTGACCGCGCGTGGCCCGGAATTTCAGTTTTATGGTCAGGCACTGCAGGCCGCGGTCGATGGCCTCGGCATCGCGATGGGTATCCGGCCCTATATCGACGACGACCTCGCCGCGGGGCGGATGGTCGCGCGGTTTGCGGTGAGCGTGCCCTAAGGCATGCGCTGGTATCTGGTCTATCGCGACTTTCGCACCGAGCAGCGCGATTTTGCCGCGTTCCGTCGCTGGATCATCCGCGCTGCGGCGGAGCCGGCCGCGCGCCGCAAGGGCCAGCGCAGCGCCGGTTGACCAGATCGTTTTTCCTGTCTGGCGTCGGCGATGATCCGCCGTGCTCGCCAGCACATGGCCGTCGGACCATTGATTTTCTGCATTCATCTGCGCGTCGCCGGCGTAAAAAATGAAACGGAGATGTGTGAGGCAGTTCACATTGGTTTCTGCCGGTCCGTGTTTCCCTTCGCTCACCGAATACTCCGGGATATCGCGACATGATTTATGGCGGCTTTGAAATCAAGTCATTCGAGGCGGGCAAAGGGCTATGGCACGCCAGGATTCAACGAGCCGATCAAGAGCCGGTCGTCATCGATGGCATCTCGTTTCCGGCCCTCGAGGTCGGCTTTGCATGGTCGGATCGGGAAGCAGCCATCGCGGATGCGAAAACGCTTATCGACCAGTTCACGCAGCGACATGGGATGATAATGCCTTCGGCCGAACGGCGGACCTCACTGTAGTCTGGAAGTCCGGACCTCCGGCACAATCTGAGTCTCCGCAGCATTAGACGCTGCTGACATCTGCTGACAATGGAACACACGGGCGACGCATGCGGCGCGCCGTGATCCATGCGCGCTCCAGTGCGGTCTTTACCCTTTTCTCGTCACCGGACTCGTCCCATATTCCGGCCATGGCGAAGAATCCCGACACTCCCAGAAAATCCGGCAAACCCCCGAAGTCCAAGGCGCCAAGTTCCAAGGCGCCAGCTTCCAAGGCGCACCGGCCCGAGGTGCAGCCGATCGGCCCCGCGCTCGCCGAATTACTCAATCCCGCGATCAACCGCGGCGATGCGGGCCTTGGCTCCGGCACCGGGCTGCAGCCGCCGCCGGACAATTCGTGGGATCGCCGCGCCGGCGGCGAGGCGGCGATGCATCGTGCGCGCGCCTCGACGCGCGGGACGAACGATGACGTCGCAAAGCGCGATGCGTCAGCTTCCCCCGTCCACTCCGGTTTCGACGAAGCGCCGCAGCCCAATTACGGCACGTCGGCGACGATCCCGACGCTTGATCCGGAACTGGCGCGGCAGCTTGGGCTGCCGACGGCGGAAGATGACGACGAGGCGCTGGCGCGGCCGCCGCGCAGCAAGATGGAAGCGCTTGGCGTCAAAGCCACCGCCGACGCGCTGGAGAATCTGATCCGCGAAGGTCGACCCGAGTTTCGCGGCGAGGATGGCGGGCTCAGGGTATGGACACCGCACCGGCCGCCGCGGCCGGAGAAATCCGAAGGTGGCGTCCGCTTCGACATAAAATCGGACTACGAGCCGAAGGGCGACCAGCCGACCGCGATCGCGGAGCTGGTCGAAGGCATTCGACGCAACGACCGCACCCAGGTGCTGCTCGGCGTCACCGGCTCCGGCAAGACCTACACCATGGCCAAGGTGATCGAGGCGACGCAGCGCCCCGCGCTGATTCTCGCGCCGAACAAGACGCTGGCGGCGCAGCTCTATGGCGAGTTCAAGAACTTCTTCCCGGACAACGCGGTGGAGTATTTCGTCTCGTATTACGACTACTACCAGCCCGAGGCCTATGTGCCGCGGACCGACACCTATATCGAGAAGGATTCCTCGATCAACGAGCAGATCGACCGTATGCGCCACTCGGCGACGCGCGCGCTGCTGGAGCGCGACGACGTCATCATCGTCGCCTCGGTGTCGTGCATCTATGGTATCGGCTCGGTCGAGACCTATACTGCGATGACGTTTGCGCTGAAGAAGGGCGAGCGCATCGACCAGCGGCAATTGATCGCCGATCTCGTGGCGCTGCAATACAAACGCACCTCGGCCGATTTCAGCCGCGGTACGTTCCGTGTCCGCGGCGACGTCATCGACATCTTCCCGGCGCACTATGAAGACCGCGCCTGGCGCGTGAACCTGTTCGGCGACACCGTCGAGAATATCGAAGAGTTCGATCCGCTCACCGGGCACAAGACCGACGAGCTCTCCTTCGTCAAAGTTTATTCCAACTCGCACTACGTGACGCCGCGCCCGACGCTTATTCAGGCGATCAGCGGTATCAAGGCCGAACTGAAATGGCGGCTCG
>JBJMTR010000057.1:0-7589 GCA_045811565.1 Bradyrhizobium sp. | reverse complement strand
GCTCCGGCAAGGAAATCATTCACTTCATGCGCGCGACGAAATCGCTGACCTCGGCGCTCTATGTCGCCAAGCGCCTGTCCAAACACTTCATGGATGTGATGCGCTACGGACGCGGCATGACGCTCACTAACGGCAATGCGCTGGCCGGCCGTTTGGCGAAATCAGCATTCGATCTGAACATCCCACTGTGGCTGTCGTCACCGGTCCGCGAATTGATCGTCGAGAACGGCGCGGCGCGCGGTGCCATGGTCGAACGCGAGGGGCGCCTGGTTCGCGTCACTGCGCGGCGCGGCGTGATCCTCGCCTGCGGCGGCTTTCCGCATGTTGTCGCACGCCGTAAAAAACCGTTTGCGCACGCACCGACCGGCAATGAGCACTGGTCGCCAGGCCCTACCGGCAATGCCGGCGATGGTCTGCGGCTGGCGGAATCTGCCGGCGGACGCGTCGAGGACACCTTGCCGAATGCCGCCGCCTGGGTGCCCGTCTCGATTACAGAGCGCAAGGACGGCAGCAAGGGCGTGATGCCGCATTTCATCGATCGCGCAAAGCCCGGCGTGATCGCGGTGACGCGCGAAGGCAGGCGCTTCGCGAATGAGGGAAATTCCTACCACGACTTCGTGCAGGAGATGGTGAAGGCAGCAAACCCCGGCGAGGAGATCGCGGCCTTCCTGATTTGCGATCACAGGAGTTTGCGGAAATACGGCCTCGGCTGCGTGCCGCCATTCCCGATGCCGCTTCGCCATCACTTAAGCAGCGGCTATCTCAAGCGCGGCGCGACGCTGGCCGAACTGGCGGCACAGGCGGGAATCGATCCGAACGGACTGGAGGCAACGGTAGCAGAATTCAACAAGGCCGCCGCGGAAGGCCGCGATCCCGCCTTCGGCAAGGGGTCGCGCGCCTATAATCGCTATCAGGGCGATGCCTTGCATGGCCCGAATCCCTGTGTCGCGCCGATCGAGCACGGGCCCTTCTATGCGATCAAGGTAGTGATCGGCGATCTCGGCACCTATGCCGGCATCAGGACCGACGAGCACGCGCGTGCGCTGGACGCCGACGGCCGGCCGATCGCCGGGCTTTATGCCGTAGGCAACGACATGGCGAGCATCATGGGCGGCAACTATCCCGGCGCGGGCATCACGCTTGGGCCGGCGCTGACGTTCGGTTACATCGCTGGCGAGCACATCGCCGGGGACAATTCGCGCCGGTAGATCACCGCCGTCTCCTTCAGTCGCACGTCTTTTTTGATCCATCGACCGCCGTAACGGAACGAACGTTGATGGTCTTCATTCTGTTTCGAAGGGGAGACAGCGCCCATGAACGCGCACCGCCTGTTGGCCGCCCTCGCTCTGAGCTTCGTTCCGGGGATCGCCGGTGCGGCCAATAGCCAGTGGCAGAGGTACGTAATCCCGAGCACCGGGGCGAACGTCGAAATCCCGGTTTCGATTTTCAGCCAGGATGCCGGGCCACCTGAAGGCGGAACTGGGCGGCGCTTCTACACGGACGACCGGCGCGCCGATTTGACGGTGCAATCCGTTCCAAATCCCGAACATGACTCGCCTGCCGACTTTCTGGCGAAGAAGCGGCCGCCGCCGGGCGTCACGTACAAACGGGTGACTCCGAATTTCTTTGTGGTGTCCAGCATCCGCAAAGACCGGATCTGGTACAATCGCTGCAACCGGTCGAATAGTTACATGAATTGCGTACTGATAAATTATCCGGCAGCGGAGAAGCGGCAGTGGGATGACGTGGTGACCCGAATAAGTCACACGCTGGCGAACTAGCATCCACATTGCCGAAGCGCTGGCGTACCGCCCCTCTCAGGCCGCGGCACAGCACACGACGGCGATCGGGAAAAAGCATAGTTCGGTTCCGTTGGCTGGAACCCGCCGTTTCGCGCCGCGTTGCTAATGGTCGCCGTTGGTAACCGCAGGGGCCATACATTGAATCGCAGAAATTTCCTTGGAGCTTCCGCGCTGCCGCTCGTAGTCGCGGCGCGTGGACTATTGTCGCCCGCGCGTGCAGAGCCGCAGCGCTTTGACGGATCCATCGTCCGGCAAATCGCTCGCGATCTGGCCAGCAAACCATTCAAGGCACCAGACAACACACTGCCCGATAATCTGAAGAATTTGGATTACGACCATTATCGGATGATCCGATTTTCGCCGGAACGCGCGCTCTGGCGCGGTCAAAAACTGCCATTCGAAGTGCAATTCTTCCATCGCGGATTTTTCTATACCAACAGAGTCGATCTCTATGAGGTTGCCAACGGCCAGGCGACGAATATTGCCTATCATCCGGAGTATTTTTCCTTCGGCGACGTGCCGCGGCCGAACGCGGACGCCGATCTCGGCTTCGCGGGCTTTCGGCTTCACGCGCCGATCAACAAACCCGACTACTACGACGAGGTTTGTGTCTTTCTTGGCGCGAGCTATTTCCGGGCGGTTGCCAAGGGAGAATTATACGGTCTTTCGGCGCGGGGCCTTTCGATCAACACCGGCGAAGCCAAGGGCGAAGAATTCCCGGCATTCAAGACGTTCTGGATCGAGAAGCCGGCCGCCAATGTCAATTCCATTGTCGTGCACGCCCTGCTGGACAGCGAGAGCGCGGCTGCGGCCTATCGCTTCACGATACGACCGGGCGAGACGACGGTCTTCGACGTCGAGATGGCGATCTATCCCAGGGTGGACCTGCAACACCCCGGCCTCGCACCGATGACAAGCATGTTCTTTTTCGGACCGAATGACCGAAAGGACGTCGATGATTTTCGCCCGTCGGTGCATGATTCCGATGGGCTGGCCATGCTCAACGGCCGAGGCGAAGAGCTTTGGCGACCGCTCCACAACCCCAGAGATCTTCAGATCAGCTCATTCGCCGACCTCAATCCTCGCGGTTTCGGGTTGATGCAACGTCAAAGGGATTTTTCCGCTTTTCAGGATATCGAATCGAATTTCGAGCGGCGGCCCAGCCTGTGGGCGGAGCCGATTGGCGACTGGGGCGAAGGTTCGGTGAAGCTGATCGAAATTCCGACCAAGGAAGAAATTCACGACAACATCGCAAGCTTCTGGCATCCAAAAGCCGCTTTGCCGGCAAAGGGCGAGCACACCTACACCTATCGTCTGTACTGGGGGCCGGACATTCCGAAGCGGACCTCGCTGGCGCGATTTTCGCGTACCGGCATCGGCGCACGAGGTGAGGACGCTATCATATTCGTGCTCGACCTGATCGGTGAGAAGTTGAAATCCGTCGATGCCAGGAAACTGCGAGGCGCAGTGACAGCGGAGAAGGCTAAAATCAAGAACATGGTCGCCCAACCAAATCCAATGACTGGCGGCTGGCGATTGAGCTTCGAGCTCTCCAGGGAAAAAGCCCCGATCGAAATACGCGCATCGCTGATGCAGGACAACGAGGCGGTATCGGAGGTTTGGATTTACCGATGGACACCATAGCGCAAGTCCACGGGTCGTTTCCAGCCGGCGACATTCCATTGAACGAGTTCCTTCCCCGGGAAGCGCCAATGGAAATGCCGATCCAGCCGCTTACGCAATTTCATCGGACGCCTGAGGCGTCGGAGTTCGCAACGCCATGGCCGCGACGCGCATTCATCCTCGCCGGCACCGCCATCATGACTCTGGCCGGCTGCTACGAGATGTACGAGGTTCTTAAAGTCGGCGGCATCACGATCCTGGAGTCGATTATCCTTGGGCTGTTCGTGCTGCTGTTCGCATGGATTGCGTTCTCCTTCACGTCCGCTGTTGCCGGTTTCGTTGTGTTGCTATTCCGAAAGAAGGACGCGCTCGGCATTGATCCCCGCGCGGCCCTGCCGGCGATCCGCAGCAGGACCGCGATGCTGCTTCCCACCTATAACGAGGACCCTTATCGCGTCCTGGCCCGGCTCCGCGCCATTTATGAATCGGTCGAGGAGACCGGATATGCTTCACATTTCGACTGGTTCGTCCTGAGCGACACCACCGACCCCGCAGTCTGGATTGCGGAGGAAAAATGCTTTCTGCAGCTTCGACAGCAAGTTGGGACCGCCAGAATTTTCTATCGTCACCGTCCCGAAAACACCGCGCGCAAATCCGGCAACATCGAAGACTGGGTGAAGCGGTTCGGCGCCAACCATGATTGCATGCTTGTTCTGGACGCCGACAGCCTGATGACCGGCGACACCGTGGTGCGGCTGGTCGCGGCGATGGAGCAACATCCAAAGGTCGCGCTAATTCAAACGCTGCCGATCGTAGTCAACGCCAGGACCTTGTTTGCGCGATGGCAGCAATTTGCCGGGCGGCTATACGGTCCGTTGATAGCGGCCGGAATTGCCTGGTGGCACGGATCGGAGGGCAATTATTGGGGACACAACGCCATCATCCGCGTCAGCGCTTTTGCCGAATATGCCGGCCTTCCCGAACTGAAGGGACGCAAGCCGTTCGGTGGACATATTCTCAGCCACGATTTCATCGAGGCCGCGTTGATGCGACGCGGAGGCTGGGCAATCCACATGGCGCCGACGCTGGGCGGCAGCTACGAGGAGGTCCCGCCGTCGCTTCTGGATTTTGCCGCCCGCGACCGGCGGTGGTGCCAGGGCAACCTGCAACATCTGGCGGTGCTCCCGGCGCGCGGCTTTCACTGGGTTTCGCGGCTGCACCTTCTGAGCGGAATTGGATCGTATCTCACGGCGCCGCTCTGGCTTGTCTTTCTGGCGCTCGGAATCCTGATCTCGTTGCAGGCGCAATTCGTCAGGCCTGAGTATTTCCCCAAGGGATTTTCGCTGTTTCCGACATGGCCCGCGCAAGATCCGGTCCGCGCGGCCTGGGTATTCGTTGGCACGATGGGGCTGCTGATCGTACCGAAGCTGCTCGCCTACATCGTGCTGCTTACGCACAGTGACACGCGAAGGAAGTTCGGCGGCGCCTTACGCGTTCTGGCCGGAATTGTCGCCGAGACAGTTCTGTCGGGCTTGACGGCGCCGGTGATGATGATCTTTCAATCCTCGGCCGTTGCGGAGATCCTGCTGGGACGCGATGCAGGGTGGCAGGTTCAGCGCCGGGACGACGGAGAGGTGTCGCGGCACGAGACCATGCGCAAATACGCGATACCGACGTTGTTTGGGATCGCCATGGCGATCAGCGCCTATGTGGTATCATTGCCGCTGCTGTTCTGGATGATGCCGGTCATCCTCGGCCTGTTGCTTGTCATTCCGATCGCAACGCTGTCGTCGTCGGCCAGCGCAGGTTCGACTTCCAGCCTGTTCAGGACACCCGAGGAGACCGCGCCCCCGCGGGTGCTCGCCAGAGCAAACGAGTTGGCCGCCGTTTCACACCTGCCGTCGTCCTGCCCGCTGCTCGAGTTCCGCCGCGACGCGAGCTTGCGCGACGCGCATCTGAATAATCTGTCCGGTCAGAAACCGCGGAACCGCGGACACGTCGATCCTCATCTTGCGATTGCGCGAGCCAAAATCGAGGACGCCGAAAGCTTCGATGAAGCACTGGGATTTCTCAACGCGCGTGAGAAGTTCGCGGTTCTGAATTCGCCGGCCATTCTTGCGGTTCTATTCGTGCTTCCCGATCCGCGAGATGAGCGCGCGGTCCCGGTTTAGCCGTCCGCGTGACTTCCAAAACGGAGGGCCGGCGCCGTCGTCGCGCATGCAACCTTGGCCGACGCGGCAAATCTGCTAGACTGCTCACCGGAGAGGCGGAGAAATGGAAGCGCCAGGACCCGAGCGAAGGCTCGCAGCGGTGCTTGCGGCCGACATGGTCGGTTACAGCCGGCTGATGGAGGTCGACGAGGCGGGGACACTCGCGCGCCTCAAGACCCATCGACTTGAGCTCGTCGATCCCTCCATTGCCAAGAACCGGGGCCGCATCATCAAGACCACCGGCGACGGCCTGCTGGTCGAGTTCCAGAGCGTTGCCGACGCGGTGATGTGCGCCGCCGAGATCCAGCGCCGGATGGCGCGGCGCAATGCCGACGTGTCGCCGGCGCGGTGGATGCAGTTCCGCATCGGCATCAATCTGGGCGACGTGATCTTCGAGGAAAACGACATCTTTGGTGACGGCGTCAATGTCGCGGCGCGCCTCCAGGTGCTCGCCGAACCGGGCGGCATCTGCGTCTCCGGCGCGGTGCGCGACCAGGTCGGTCACCGGCTCGAGGAGATCGCATTCGAGGACCTCGGCGAGCAGAGCGTCAAGAACATCACCCGCCCGATCCACGTGTTTCGGGTGCGGCTTGAGCCCGCCACGACCGTGGCACTCGAAACTGCCAAGGATAGCTCGGCGGCGACACCCACTACCAGGAAGCCGTCCATTGCCGTGCTGCCGCTCGTCAATATGAGCGGCGATCCGGAGCAGGAGTTCTTTGCGGACGGCCTCACCGAGGACATCATCACCGAGCTGTCGCGCTTCCGCGACCTGCTCGTCATCTCGCGCAACTCCGTCTTCGTGCACAAGGGCAAAGCGGTCAAGGTGCAGGAGGTCGCACGGGAACTCGACGTCGAATACGTGCTCGAGGGGAGCGTGCGCAAGGTCGGCGATCGCGTCCGCGTCACCGTGCAGCTGATCGACGCCCAGACCGATCGGCACATTTGGGCCGAACGATACGACCGCAAGCTCGAGGATATCTTCGCCATCCAGGACGAGGTGACCGGAGCGATCGTTGCCACGCTGCCCGGCCGCGTCGAAGCGGCCACGCACGAACGCGCGAAGCGCAAGCCAACCGACAACATGGCGGCGTATGAGTGCGTCCTGGCCGCCAAAGTGCTGCACCACCGTTCGCAGCGGGAGGCCAACGCCGAGGCTCAGCTCCTGCTCGACCGTTCGATCGCGCTCGATCCGAACTATGCGCATGCTCATGCCTGGAAAGCATGCGTGCTGGGCCAGACCTGGATCTATGGCTGGTGCGCAGATCGCGACGACACCTTCCAGCAGGTGGCCGCCGAGTTGCAGATCGCCCTGGCGCTCGATGACAACGACAGCGACGTTCACCGCATCCTGGCCGCAGTGAACCTGACGCGCGACGATCATGACAAGGCCGCCTACCATCAGGAACGGGCGCTGGCGCTCAATCCCAACTACGATCTCGTCGTCGTACAGCAAGGCGAGTTTCTGACGTGGTTGGGGCGGCCGGAAGAGGGGATCGAGTGGATCAAGAAGGCGATGCGCCTCAACCCGTACCACCCCGAACGTTTCTGGAACCATCTCGGGCGCGCCTGCTACTGTGCCGAGAAATTCGCGGAAGCCGCCCAGGCTTTCGCGCGGATCACACGGCCCGACTACAGCCATCACGCCTTCCTCGCCGCTACGTTCGCGCAAATGGGCAATGCCGTTGCGGCCGCCGCACATGCCGCAGAGGTCTTGAAGCTTGAACCGACTTTCTCGGTGGCCGCCTATCTCGCCACCCAGCACTATAAGCACGCCGCCGACCGCCGGCGCCATGAAGCCGGCCTTCTCAAGGCCGGCCTGCCGGCCTGACCTTGCGCGCCGCGCGCTCGCGGCGATCGCGTTGGGAAAGCTGAGGTCTCGGTGGCGGGGAGAAGGCCGACGGCTTGAACTGCGAGTCTTACAAGAGGCTGGTTGGCGGTCCGTTCACTTCGT
>JBJMTR010000056.1:0-17410 GCA_045811565.1 Bradyrhizobium sp. | reverse complement strand
GAAAACACGCCGCGAATTCGCGCAGCGCCCCCTGCCAGCGATTAACGCTTCAATTTCGATGACGATACCAGACGCCGGCCCTCCCGGGTAGCCGTACAACACAGCGCAGTCCACTCGCCTTGCCATGCCACCAAGGCCGTTCGCCGGCGGCATAGAGGGGATTTGCCCGCGCCGATTCACCGCGCCGCAATAGTTTCGGTCCATGGTGCGCCCGCGGAAGGCGAACCTGGATCGGCTCGAAATCATGAACTCCGAAGTGTCGGCGCTGCAGGTGCGAGGGTTAACCAAGCGTTTTGACCGCCCCGCGGTCGATGGGCTCGATCTCACGGTGCATGCGGGCGAATTCTACGCGCTGCTCGGGCCGAACGGCGCCGGCAAGACCACCACGCTGCGCATGGTGGCCGGTCTGCTGCGGCCCGACGCCGGCTCGGTCAGCATTGCGGGTATCGACGCGCTGCGCGACCCCGTCGCGGCCAAGCAGATCACGTCCTGGGTATCGGACGAACCGATGATTTATGACAAGCTGACGCCGCTGGAGTATCTCGAATTCGTTGCCGGTCTCTGGGGCATCGAGCCCAAGATCTCCCAGCCCTGCGCGCATGATTTGCTGGTATCGCTCGGGCTGGAGCCGCATCTCCACGAGCGCTGCGAGCGATTTTCCAAGGGCATGCGCCAGAAGGTCGCGCTGGCGGGCGCGCTGGTTCACGACCCCCGCCTGATCATCCTGGATGAGCCGCTCACCGGCCTCGACGCGCTGTCCGCACGTCACGTCAAAGGATTGCTGCAGGAGCGCGTGCGTTCCGGCTGCACCGTGATCATGACCACGCATATTCTTGAAGTTGCCGAACGCATGGCGGACCGCATCGGCGTCATCGCATCGGGGCGGCTGGTCGCCGAGGGCACGCTCGCCGAGCTTCGCCAGCAGAACGGCCGCAATGACACCAGCCTCGAAGACATGTTCATCGCGCTGGTCGACACCGAGCCGGCCGGCGCATGAATTCGACTGCTGATCTCGTTTGGTTTGCCCGGCACGAGATCCGGCTGGCTTGGCGCGAATGGCTGGCGATGATGACGGGCGGCCGCCGCAGGCGAAATCGCGTTATCATTGGACTGCTCGCCTTTGCCGCCATCCTTCATCTGCCTGCCTACGCGGTGGTCGGCCGGTTTGCCGATCTGCAGCTTCCGCTCGACAAATCCTCCCTCATCGTGATGACGGCGACCATCGCGCTGGCCTGGGCGCTGATGCTGTCGCAGGCGGTCGAATCGGTGACGCGGGTGTTTTACGCCCGCGCCGACCTCGACCTGATGATGTCATCGCCGGTGAGACTCGCCAATATTTTCTCGGTCCGGATCGCAGCGATCGCGCTTCAGGTCACCGCCATGGCGCTGCTATTGTCCACGCCGTTCGTGAACGTTCTGGTGATCGGCGGCGGGCCGCGCTGGTTTGCCGTCTTCGGCGTCGTCATCGCGATCGGTCTTTCCGCCGCGGCAGTGGCAATCGCGATTACGGTCCTGCTGTTCCGTCTGATCGGTCCGCGCCGGACGCGGCTGGTTGCGCAAATCCTCGCCGCGATCATTGGCGCCGGTTTTGTCATCGCGTTGCAGGTCGCCGCTATCCTGTCCTACGGCACATTGTCGCGCTTTTCCGTGCTGACCTCGGATGCCGCAGCAGCTTTCGCGCCCGATATCGACAGCATCATCTGGTGGCCGGCCCGCGCAGCGTTCGGCGATAGCGAGGCGTTGTCGCTTCTCGTGGCAGGCGGTCTGCTGCTGCTCGGCGTCGCGATGGCAATCTTCTCGCCGAAGTTTGCCGACACCGTCGGCAGCGTCTCGGCCAGCGCCGCGAGCGTCGATCGGCGACCTCGCGGAAAGGCGTTTCGCGGCGGTTCGCGGCCGCAGGCGCTGCGGTGGAAGGAATTTTTGCTGCTGCGTCGCGATCCCTGGCTGGTGTCGCAAAGCCTGATGCAGCTGCTTTATCTGGTGCCGCCGGCGCTGATGCTGTGGCGAAGCTTTTCCGACCGCTCCGCCGCGATCGTCCTGGTGACGCCCGTCATCGTGATGGCGGCGGGCCAGCTTGCCGGCGGCCTCGCCTGGCTGACGATCTCGGGCGAGGACGCGGCCGATCTGGTCGCGACCGCGCCGATCCGGCCGTCACGGGTAACCCGCGCCAAGGTCGAAGTGGTGCTGATCGCGATCGGCGTCATCTTCGCGCCGCTGGTCGTCGCGCTGGCATTTGCCTCGGCGCTGCAGGCGGCGGTGACGGCGCTTGGCGTCATCACCGCGACAACATCGGCAGCTGCGATCCAGCTCTGGTTTCGCGTGCAGGCCAGGCGCAGCCAATTCCGCCGCCGCCAGACTTCGTCACGGGTCGCCACCTTCGCCGAAGCCTTTTGCTCGATCGGATGGGCCGCCACCTCGGCGCTGGCGCTTGCGATCCCGATCGCCGCCGTCATCAGCGGCGTGGTGACTTCAGCCATTTTGGCGGCGACATGGAAGATCAGCCCGCGAAGGGAGTGATCGATTACCATCCTCTGACCACCTCCATTACCGCCGCGGCGAAGGCTTCCGGCTCTTCCTGCGGCCGGTTATGGCCTGCGCGCGCCTACCCTGCGATTGCCGTCATGACGGACGCGAAGTTCGGCGATACACTGTCAGCTACGGCCATTGCTGAAGACGGATCCTGCCATGCTGCGATCTCTCGCCGTCGCCACTGTTTTTCTCGGCTCGCTGATCGTATCCGCTGCGGCGGAGGATGCCCAGCGCAGCGAATGTCTGGCGATGGCGAACGCGCCGCCGCGCGCCACGCCCGTCGGCCTTCGCCGCTTCGCCGCCAAGACCAACGAAAAGACCGATGAAGTTGCGATCACCTATGCCGGGCACTCGACCTATTACATCGACACCCCCGGAGGTGTCAGGATCGCGACCGATTACAACGGCGCCTACCGGACCGGCCGCCTGCCTGACGTCGTCACCATGAACCGCGCCCACGGCACCCACTACACGCTGTTTCCCGATCCGAAAATTCCACACGTCTTTCACGGCTGGGGCGAGAACGGGCAACCTGCGCATATCGCCGAGCGCATCGGCGACGTCTACATCCGCAACGTGACCACTGACATCCGCCGCTACTGGGGCGAGGACTCCGGCGGCCCGATGATCAAGGACGGCAACTCGATCTTCATCTTCGAAGTCGCGGGCCTGTGCATCGGCCATCTCGGCCATCTGCATCACAAGCTCGATGAGACTCATTTTGCGGCGATCGGCCGTCTCGATATTGTGATGGTGCCGATCGACGGCACCTACACGATGTCGCTCGACGGCATCTCGGATATCACGCGGCGGCTCCGCGCCTCGGTCGTGTTGCCGATGCACCGCTTCGCGACGCCACTCGACGAATTCTTGCGCCTGATCGGCCGGCAATTCGAAATCGACACACGAAGCGAGCGAACGCTGAAGATTTCGCGGGATACGCTGCCATCGACGCCGACGATGATCGTCCTCGACGGGGTTTGAGGCCGTATTCGAAAAGCAATTCCAAACGAGAAAGAACGAGGAGCGAAATTCATGGCCGCCAGCACTGCACCCGCCTCCAAGAGCGGGCTCTACGCCGATCCGCGCGAAGACTGGCTTGCGCAAAACACCGAGGAAGTCATCGATCCCGCGCGTCCGATCGTCGACCCGCATCATCATCTCTGGGACCGCGGCGGGCTTCGCTACATGATCGAGGACATGGCTGCCGACGTCGCGTCGGGCCACAACGTCATCGCGACCGTCTATGTCGATTGCCGCTCGATGTATCGGAGCAATGGACCGGAGGCGTTCCGGCCGGTCGGCGAGGTGGAATTCGCCAACGGGCTCGCGGCGATGGCAGCGAGCGGCGGCTATGGCCCGGCTGCGATCTGCGCCGGTATCGTCGGCCATGTCGACCTCCGGCTCGGCGAAGCCGCAAAGGGCGTGCTGGAAGCAGAGATTGCCGCCGGCAATGGCCGCTTCCGCGGCATCCGGCATTCTTCCGCGTGGGATGCGGATCCCGACGTCGCCGGCATGTATGCCATGCGGCCGAAGGGCCTGTTGCTCGATGCCACCTTTCGCAAGGGCTTTGCCTGCCTCGCGCCGTTGAAGCTGAGTTTTGATGCATGGCTGTTCCATCCGCAGCTCGGCGAGCTTGCCGACCTCGCCCGCGCCTTTCCTGACACGAAAATCGTGCTCGATCATTGCGGCGGCCCCGTCGGCATCGGCCGCTTTGCCAACCGGCGCGAAGAAGTTTTCCCGATCTGGAGAGCCTCGATCCAGGAAATCGCCAAATGCGAGAACGTCGCGGTCAAGCTCGGCGGGCTCGCGATGTGCCTGCTCGGCTATGACTTTCACCTGCGGCCGAGACCACCTTCCTCGGAGGAAGCCGCCGCCGCATGGCGCTCCTACGTTGAGACGTGCATCGAGGCCTTCGGCCCGAACAGATGCATGTTCGAAAGCAATTTTCCGCCCGACAAAGGCCAATGTAGCTATCAGGTGATCTTCAACGCCTTCAAGCGCATAGCCACGCAATATAGTGAAACCGAAAGGACGGCGCTATTCTCCGGCACCGCCACCGAGTTTTACCGGCTGCAGCTCGGGTGATGCCAACGCACTTCGTTGCAAAGGGAAATGGCGAAGCTCGCCTCCCTCTCGAGAGCCTGGACGAGGTGTCGATTATCAGGCGGAAACGGCGAGCGAAAAAGCCAAACTAGATCACGTAGCCCACTCGCCCTTGCGGAATACCGGCACGCGCCGGCCGTCGGCGTGAACGCCGTCGATATCGGTTTGCTCGGAGCCGATCATCCAGTCGATGTGGATCAGGCTCTGGTTGCCGCCTTGCGCGGCGACCTGCTGCGGTGTCAGCTTGCCGCCGTCGACGAAGCATTTCGAATAGCATTGGCCCAGCGCGATGTGGGAGGCGGCGTTCTCGTCGAACAGCGTGTTGAAGAACAACAGCCCGCTCTTGGAGATCGGCGAGGAGTGCGGCACCAGCGCGACTTCGCCGAGCCGGCGCGCACCCTCGTCGGTGTCGAGCACCTTGTTCAGCACCTCCTCGCCGCGCGATGCTTTGGCCTCGACGATGCGCCCTTCGTCAAACCGCACCGCGATGTTATCGATCAGCGTGCCCTGGTATGACAGCGGCTTGGAACTGACGACATGTCCGCTCACGCGCCGGCAATGCGGTGTGGTGAAGACTTCCTCGGTCGGGATATTGGGGTTGCAGGTGATGCCGTTCTTGGCGACCGAGGCGCCGCCTACCCACTCGTGACCGTCCGCCAGCCCGATCGTCAGGTCCACGCCCGGTGCGGAATAATACAGCGCCTCGAACCGCTGCCCGTTCAGCCATTCGGTCCGCTCGCGCAATACGGCATTGTGTTTTTCCCAGGCGGCGACGGCGCCATCCTGATCGACGCGCGAGGCCGCAAAGATCGCATCCGCAAGCTTCGATACCGCTTCAGGATCGTCAGGAAACACCTGCTTCGCCCATGTCGGGCTTGGATAGGCGATGATGTTCCAGTTGACGTCGAAATTGACGATCTTGTCCAGCGCCGGCTGATAGGCGATCGAATTGGCCTTGCTGGCACGCGCGACCTTCACCGGCTCTTCGCCGGCCAGCAGCATCGGATTTTCGCCGACGATCGCAAGCCGCGCCGTGTTGGCGGCGAACGCCTTCGCCATTCCCTTGTAGAGCCAGTTGGCTGCACGGTCGAAGCTGAGATCATGCCCGTACCGATAGCGCGCCAACGTAACCTCTTCGTCTGACATGATCGGCGTCACCAAGCCGGCGCCGGCCTTGTAGGCATGCACGGCAATCCTGCGCACCAGCGGCAGCGCGACGGCAGGCGCAGTCAATAGTAGATCCTGCCCCGGCTGCAGGCGCAACCCGACTTTGACGGCGACTTCGGCAAGACGGTCGAGTTTGACGGGGTCAATAGAAGCGTAAACGTTGCGTCCGGTCATGGCAGGCCCTCAAATCATCTCTTCTATCTAAGCCTATCATCGCAAGGCGCAATAGTGCAGCGTACCCACGGCGATTGGCGGCGGAACACGCGGCGGTTTGTCATCGGGCACGGCTCCACGTCACCGTTCGGCCATTCCGCGTCTGTCGCATTCATCGCTTCGACGATGCCAGCACCCGATCCACCATGTCGGGTGCAAGGCCGAGATAATTTTTCGGCGATGTCAGGCGATCGATCGTGGCGCGGTCGATGCGGCTTGAGACCCGCGGATCGGCCGATAGCGCGTCGGCGAGGCTCATGTTTTTCTCGTTGGCGGTCTGACACGCATCGTAGACGAGATCGTGCGCCGCTTGTCGGCCTATCTGCGGCGCCAGTCCCATCATAACCGCTTCGGCGACGATCAGACCGCGGCTGACGTCGAGATTCTCGGCCATCTTGCTTTGGTCTACGATGAGGCCGCCGAGCGCGAATCTGGCCTGATGCAGCGCGCCGGCCGCCAGCACAAAGCTCTCGGGGATGGCCATCCACTCGGCATGCCACGGGCCGGTGGCGCGCTCGAGATCCTGCACCATTGCATCGAGCATCAGGCCCGCATGCTGGCGCACGCCCTTCGCCGCCGCCAGCATCAGCTCCGACGAGATCGGGTTACGCTTCTGCGGCATGGTCGAGGAGGCGCCGCGCCCCTTCACGAAAGGCTCGTAGAGCTCGGCAAATTCAGTGGACGCCATGATCATGATGTCGAGCGCGATCTTGCCGAGCGAACCGGTGACGAGGGCAAGGAAATTCACGGTCTCCGCAAGGGCGTCGCGCGCGACATGCCAGGTGGAGACAGGAACGCCGAGACCGAGCTCTTCACAGAGCGCCTTCTGGACTTCAAATCCCTTGTCGCCGAGTGAGGCCAGCGTGCCGGCAGCGCCGGCGAACTGACCGACGAGAACGCGCGGCTTTAGTTGCGCCAGCCGTTCGGCGTGACGATCGAACATCGCGAGGTAAATCGCGGTCTTGTAGCCGAACGTCACCGGCAGCGCCTGCTGCAGATGGGTGCGGCCCGCCATCGGCGTGTCGCGATAGCGTGTTGAGAGATCGGCGAGGATGCTGCGCAGGGCCGCGATATCGTCTTCGATGATTTTCAGCCCATCGCGTACCTGCAGGATCACGGCGGTATCCATGATGTCCTGCGTGGTCGCGCCCCAATGCACATAGCGGCCGGCCTCGCCGCATTGCTTCGCGATCTGATGTACCAGCGGCAGGATCGGGTAGCCGACGTTGTCGGTCTCACTGCGCAACAGCTCGAAATCGAACGCCGCAACGTTGGTGAGCTTCGCAATCTCTTCTGCCGCCTGCGTCGGAATTACCCCGCAGCGCGCTTCGGCGTTCGCCAGCGCGATCTCGACCTCGGCGTAACGGGAGATCAGGCGCAAGTCGGAAAACACCTCGCGCATGCCGGGCGTGCCGAACGCATCGCGGAAGAGGATGGAATCGAGGACGGTCGTCGAGGTTGGAAAGGCGGGCATGGCGCTCATTGCTTCGGTTGGACGGGTACGGCCCCAGCATAGCCCAACAATCGACATTCGTTCCGATTCGATTTTCAAACGGCCAAGGCGATTCAGATGGGTATCCCGCGGCCTCGTGGTTCGAGACGCGCGGCGTTGCCGCGCTCTTCACCATGAGGGTCTACCAGACCTCATCCTGAGGAGCCTGCCAAAGGGTCCGCGCAAAGCGCGGCCCGATGATAAACTCCGCGGGCGTCTCGAAGGATGGCGGCAGCCGAGTGTATCCAGCCTGGCCACCGCTGAGGGTATCCGATCAGATGGCCACCCCCTCGCAAGACTGATACGATGCTTTCTCTGACATGCGGCGTCTAGGGCGGAGCGGCGCTTCAACCTGTGAGTTCGAGGGTTCTGCATATGTTAGATCGAAGAGCCAATCTCGCACGATCGGTGCTCAGCACGGTGCTTGCCACACTGATTTCATTCCATTTCGGCGCTCCCGCGCTGAGCAAGGATGTCGATGATGACGATAAGAGCTCGGCAAAGCCGGCACCCGCAATCCCTAATCTCTATCTGGACCTGAGGACGAACTACGGCACCGTCCCTGCCGGTGCGCTCTCGATCGGCTTCGGCAATACCGCGCTGTTGCCAACGCTGCAGATCATCCAGGCGCTCAGGAGCGCGAACGCACTCCCCACGCTGCCGGGCGGCCTGTCTTCACCGGCAAGCCAATCCATCTGGGTCGATCTTCCCTTGACGATCGACGTCAGCGACCGCGTCTCGCTTTATGGCGGCGTGACCGCGAGCTCGACGCACACCGATCTCACCGATTGGTCGGCATTCGCAGTGACCAGCTGGAATGTCGGATTCCAGGCGGACCTTTATCAGCAGAACGGCGGGTCGGTCCCTACGATCACACTGCAGTCGACCGTCACGCGCGCCGTGCCGAACGGGCCACTGGCCACCACCTCATTCAACAACATCCTCGAATTCGATTACGCCTTTGACCAAGATGAAACCAGAGGGCTGCTCGCCGGCGTTCAGTACACCAAGGTCGATATCGAGTCCCCGCTGGCACGGATCAATTCGAGCACAACCGGCTATGTCGGCGCTTATTATCAATGGCCCAATAACTGGAAGGTCACGGGGCGCTTCGGCGTGCAGTCGTTCGGCGGCGCGCAGCTTCTCAACCTGACGCCGTTCCAGCCCTTCACGCAGCCGATCGTCCGGCTCGACCTTGATCGGATGGACGATAACGACAATCGCCTGTTCGGCGTGACGGCCCAGATCGCCTGGCTGCCGAAACCCGCGTATCAGTTGACGGTCAGGGCGCCGCTTTACGCAGTCAGGAATTAGGCTGGACACTCGAGGAGCCGCCGTTCGTGACCTGAGATACGCCAGGGAAGCACTGGACGGAGAGGGCCAACCAAATCTACACTCCAATGGATGTGACCGGGGTAACGGCATGTCCAGTTTTCCGGCAGATATCAAGAAGGAAGCGGGGCTCGTTGGTGAAAGCGGCGTGCAATACGCCGGCACTCGCTACGCGACGGGCATGCTCGATCGCTTGCAGCCCCCCTGCCAAGGTTGCAGGCAGCAACCGCAGGCGCAGCCTCACGCGCGCAACGACCAGCCCTGCTCGATCACCAACAAAAAGGGAGGAGAACGATGAGCACCTGGCTTAGTGAACGAGAACAGCGCCTCGTCGCGGGCGCCGAGGCCGCGTCGGCGGCAACGCCGATTCCAACCCAGATCGTCTCCAACGGCGAGTATCTCCCGCCGCCGCAGAGCGCCACCCAGAAGAAGGTCGAGGCGCGCATCAACGAGCTCGCCGACGTGAACGGGAAGCGGCTGGGCTTGAGCCGCCGGCAGTTCATGCGCACCAGCTGCGGCATGGCGGCGGCGTTCCTCGCCATGAACGACATCTACGGCAATGTTTTCCAGGTCGCGCCCGCCGAGGCACGCGAGCCCGAGCTGATGCTGGCCCGGGCGCAGAGCCTGTCCGGCCAGTTCATATTCGACGTTCAGACCCATTTCGTGCGCGACGACTTCGACCATAAGGAGCTTCTGGGCCTGGGCGAGTTCGCGAGCCAGCACTGGAATCCGAAGATGAAGGAGGAAGGCGTCAGCTCGCTCGCCCGCTACAAGTTCCAGAACTACGTGAAAGAGGTCTATTACGACAGCGACACCAATCTCGCGCTCTTGAGTGGCGCGCCGTTCGACGACCCGAGCTGGTGGCTGCTGTCCAACGAGCAGATCGTCAAGGCGCGCGAGCTGATCAACGACTTCGCTGGCTCCCGTCGCCTGCTGGCGCACACCGTCATCACCCCCAAGCAGTCCGGCTGGATGGACGAGGTCGACAAGGCGATCGCGGTCTACAAGCCCGATTCCTGGAAGTCCTACACGATCGGAGATCCGCTCGCGCCTTCGAAGTACCCATGGCGGCTCGATGACGAGCAGGTGATGTATCCGTTCTACGACAAAGCGGTGAAAGCCGGTATCAACACGCTATGTATCCACAAGGGGTTGCTGCCGCCCGACTACGAGCAGTCGTTCGCCGGCGTGTGGGAATACGCAACCGCGTGGGACATCGGAAAGGCCGCCAAGGATTGGCCGCAGATGAACTTCGTGATCTATCACTCGGCGCTGCGGCCGTTCCTCGAGCTGCCTGATCAGGCCTGGGCGGAGTTCGAACAGACCGGCCGCATCCGCTGGGCAACGGATCTCGCGGAAATCCCGCAGAAGTTCGGGGTCACCAATGTCTACGCCGAGCTCGGCACGTCCTTTGCCAACTCGGCGGTGGCACATCCGAAGTTCTGCGCCGCGCTGGTCGGCACGCTGATCAAGGGCATGGGTGTTGATCACGTCATGTGGGGCACCGACTCGGTCTGGTACGGCTCGCCGCAGTGGCAGATCGAGGCGCTGCGCCGGCTCGAAATCCCGGAGGACATGCAGAAGAAGTACGGATTTGCGCCGCTCGGCGACGCCAACAGCGCCACCAAGCAGATGATCTTCGCCGGCAACGCGACGCGTTTCTACAAGATCAAGCTGAAGTCTGCTGACAACACCAGGATGCCGGCCTTTTCCGAGGACCGCCTCGCGGCGCTCAAGAACGAGTACGCTCTGGCTGCCAACGGACCCTCGAACCTCCGCTACGGCTACGTTCGGGCCGCCTGACTGCCCAATGGCTGCGCCGGCGGACCGGGCAAGCTCCGCCGGCGCCGTCGCGCCGAGGTATTGGGAGGGGAAGCACCTATGAGCATCAGCTTTCCGAATGAGTCGCTCAACTACCGCGCCGCGCGCGACGCTCTGCTTCAGCGCGAACTCCAGTTGCGTCGGGAGATGGAGTTGGTCGCCGCCGAACTCAGGGCGCTTCCTCCGGGTGGTGAGGTGCCGGAAGACTATCTGTTCGATTGCGTTGGCGAGGATGGAGCACCCGCGACGGTGCCGATGTCCGAACTTTTCGCAGGCGACGACACGCTAATGCTCTACCATTTCATGTTCCCGCGCCACGCGCAGGATACCCGGCCGGGCCCTGCGAACGGCGTCATCTCGGAGTTGCCGCTCAAAGAGGGACCGTGTCCGTCCTGCACCGCGCTTATTGACATGTGGGATGGCACCATGCGCCATTTTGAAGGGCTGGGCGGCAATCTGGCGGTTGTGGCCAAGGCTCGGATCGAGCGGGTCGCGGCGTTCGCGCGCGACAGGGGGTGGAAGCACATCCGACTGTTATCGGCCGCGAACAACAGCTTCCGGCGCGACTATGGAGGCGACGGCCCGGATGGGCAGCCTGTTCCTATAATGACGGTTTTCAAGCGGTGGCCTGATGGTGCGATCCGCCTGCACTGGGCAAGCGAGCTGATCTACGCGCCAAGCGATCCGGGACAGGATCCGCGACACCTCGGAACAGTCGAACCGCTCTGGACATTGTTTGATTTGACCCCGGGCGGACGTCCCCGCGCAGACGAGCAATTGGAGTACACTTGCTGTCGCGACGTTCATCCGTGATCACGGCAGCACAATCCGGCCCGCGTATTGCTGTTTGACCGTCTTGGGACTGTGGTGCGGCGCGCCCATTGTTGACGAGATCGCAATGGCGATGATGACCGCCGCCAGGACGTAGCGGACGGCGCGCGGCTTGCTGTTCTCCATCAGTCTCACCGAGCAAGATATTGCTTGCGAATCGCAAACAGAGTGGTCCGGCAGGTCTGGTAGTAAAGCAAGCTGATGAGATATGCCAACATGATCGAACCCCGTTGTTTGATCGATGTCGACTATGGCGGATCACTGTTTCAGGGTATTTTCGGAGCAAGAACAAAATGGTGTCGTCGGAACCGGAGAATGTTTCGTTCGCGGCCAGCGGACGAAACAGCCTCACGGGATTGCGATCAGTACCGGCGCAAACGAGGGATGCGAGATCGGCACGGGCCGAAGGCTCCGCGCCCGAAATGACGTGGGCTCATACGCTTCGATCCCACCTCAGCTCCGCCGATGGCAATAGCCACAGACGGAGCTGACGCGAGGATTGGATCAGGGCCGGCGCCCCCGATCAGGCTGCCATCTGCTTGGATTTCGCCACATGGCTGGAGATCGCATCCATCAAGGCCGGGGACAGGCAATCATACGGCTCCAATCCAAGCTCCTTTAGGCGAGCCCGAATTCCGGGCATCTCGCTCGGACTGACGCCGGATTCGATCACGGACGATACGAACGCCGCGAATCCCGGAGCCGCCGAGCCCTGCTCCTGGAATAGCTCGGGGTGGATGAAATCGAGGCCGTAGAACGGATGTCCCTTGTTCTCGATGCGGCCGTACATATGCGTGCCACACACCTTGCAGGCGTAGCGCTGGATTGTCGCTGACGGATCGACGATTTGCAGCTTGTCGCCGTTTTCCAGCACCGTCACATTTTCGCGCGGCACAACGGCCACCACCGAAAAGGTCGCGCCCTCAGGCTTCCAGCATTTGGTGCAGCCGCAGGCATGGTTGTGGGCGACGTCGCCCTTGATGCCGACCTTGACCGGCTTGTCCTTGCATTTGCAGACCAGGGTTCCGCCGGCGAAATTGCCCGAGCCCTGCTTTACGCCGTTGTCAATCGATGGGTGGAGATGAATAGTCATGGACCTATCCTCCTGATGTTTGATGCTTTTGATTTTAGAACACGACTTTTATTCCAGAGCGTAATGACGCTTCTTCGAATCGTCATCTCGCTCTATCTTTTTTGTTTGAGCATGATCTTCGCGCAAACGCTTTGCGTTTGTCGCGAGGGAAAACCGGTACCCACTTTTCCGGATCATGCTCTAGAACACGACGACCGAACGGATCGATTTGCCTTCGTGCATCAGATCGAATCCCTTGTTGATCTCCTCCAGCTTGAGCACGTGCGTGATCATCGGATCGATCTGGATCTTTCCGTTCATGTACCAGTCGACGATCTTCGGCACGTCGGTGCGGCCGCGCGCGCCGCCGAACGCCGTTCCCTTCCAGACGCGGCCGGTGACGAGCTGGAAGGGCCGGGTGGCAATCTCCTTGCCGGCTTCCGCGACGCCGATCACCACCGAGACGCCCCAGCCGCGATGGCACGCCTCGAGCGCCTGGCGCATCACGGTGGTATTGCCGGTGCAGTCGAAGGTGAAGTCGGCGCCGCCGTCGGTCAGCGCGACCAGGTGCTGGACGATGTCGCCGCCAACCTTGGTCGGATTGACGAAATGCGTCATGCCAAAGCGTCGCCCCCAATCCTCCTTGGAATCATTGAGGTCGACGCCGATGATCTTGTCGGCACCAACCATCCTGGCGCCCTGGATGACGTTGAGCCCGATTCCGCCCAGCCCGAACACGACCACGTTGGCGCCCGGCGTCACCTTGGCGGTGTTGACCACGGCGCCGACACCGGTCGTCACGCCACATCCGATGTAGCAACTCTTGTCGAACGGGGCGTCCTCGCGGATTTTCGCAACCGCAATTTCCGGCAGTACCGTGAAGTTGGAAAAGGTCGAGCAGCCCATATAGTGGAAGATCGGCCTGCCCTGATAGCTGAAGCGCGAGGTGCCGTCGGGCATCACGCCCTTGCCCTGGGTGGCGCGGATCGCGGTGCACAGGTTGGTCTTTTGGCTCAGGCAGCTTTTGCACTGGCGGCATTCCGGCGTGTAGAGCGGAATTACATGATCGCCGGACTTCACCGACATCACGCCCGCGCCCACTTCGCGAACGATGCCGGCGCCCTCATGACCTAGAATCGAAGGAAAAATTCCTTCGCTGTCGAAACCGTCAAGCGTGTAGGCATCGGTGTGACAGATCCCGGTGGCCTTTATTTCAACAAGGACTTCACCGGCCTTCGGTGCCTCGAGATCGAGCTCGACGATTTCAAGTGGCTTCTTTGCTTCGAAAGCGACAGCGGCGCGCGTCTTCATCTTAAACTCCTGTTTGGCTGCCCAAGGCCGTAACATGCTGTCGTCGGCGCATTTAGACCTTCATCACTTTCCCATGCAGGCTTTTTCCGCCTCGGTGTAGGCGGCGGGTTTGCCCTCATGCTTGGCCGGACGCACGCGATCGATCGCTTCGCCGGCGCGGGCACGCAGATAGATGTAGAGGTCGTCCATGTAGCAGGCGACATTCGGGTTATCGCCGAACGCCGGCATGACATTCTCCTGGGAGGAGCTGACATTCTTGCGGCCGCTCGCGACGACGCCGAGGAAATCGCCATAGCTCATCCATTTGAGCGAATCCTTCAGCGCGGGTGCGTAGGTCGAGCCCATCCCGTCGGGGCCATGGCAGACATGGCATTCCGAGTGATAGCGGCGGTATCCGGAATAGGTGTACCAGTCCACCGTGCCATCCGCGGCAACCTTGAAGGTTGGGTTGCCTTCCTTGTCGAAATATTTGCCGTCCTCGGATTTAACGGCAGCCGGATCGACGCCGTCATCAGCGAAGGCAGTTCCTCCCGATGCCACGAAAATCAGCGCGGCAGCCACAAACCAGATCATACGCAAGAGCTTGTTCCTCGATATTCGTAGCGAGATAAACCGGCGCATGGAGTTCTCCATGCGCCGGAACGAGGCTGCTCAGCTCATTGCGGCAGAGCGAACACCGTGAGCGTTCCGCCGAGCGCAGTATAGTTGCTCAGCGCTGCGTAGCCGCCGACGGCGCCAAGCCCGGCGGTCGGATCCGTCAGACCGGCTGCAAGGCCAATACCCGCCCAGCCGCCGACACCCGACAGCACTGCGACATACTGTTTGCCGCCCTGATCGTAGGTCGTGACGTTGCCGATGATGCCGGACGGGGTCTTGAACTTGTACAGTTCCTTGCCCGTCTTGGCGTCAACCGCCTTGAGATAGCCTTCGAGCGTTCCGTAGAACACCACGCCGCCGGCGGTCGCAAGCGCACCCGACCAGACCGAGAACTGCTCCTTGTTCGACCAGACGATCTTGCCGGTCTTGCCGTCCCAGGCAATAAAGTTGCCCATGTGGGATTCGCCGGGAGGCGGATACATCGAGAGCGTCGCACCTACATAGGGCTGGCCCGCGGTATAGCTCACCTTGAACGGCTCGTAGTCCATGCAGACGTGGTTGGTCGGCACATAGAACAGCTGCGTATCGGGCGAATAGGCTGCCGGCTGCTCGTCCTTGGTGCCGAGCGCGGCCGGGCAGATGCCCTTGCTGTTGTGGTCTTCGCCGCCCTTTTCGGTCGAATATTGATCGACGACCTTGGGACGGCCATAGGTCGGCGAGCTCTTGTTCATATCGACGCCGGTGGTCCAGTTGAC
This sequence comes from Bradyrhizobium sp., assembly GCA_045811565.1. Classification (GTDB taxonomy): domain Bacteria; phylum Pseudomonadota; class Alphaproteobacteria; order Rhizobiales; family Xanthobacteraceae; genus Bradyrhizobium. The sequence continues at coordinate 2,184 of JBJMTR010000056.1, read as the reverse complement.
CTTCGGGTCATACTTCTCGGCGACCAGCAATTCGCCGTTGGCGCGGTCGAGCGTATAGCCCAGCCCGTTGCGATCGAAATGGGTCAGAAGCTTGCGCTCTGCGCCGCCGATCTGCTGATCGCTGAGGATCATTTCGTTGACGCCGTCATAGTCCCATTCGTCATGGGGCGTCATCTGGTAGACCCAGCGGGCCATGCCGGTATCCGGATTGCGCGCGAAGATGGTCATCGACCACTTGTTGTCGCCCGGACGCTGCTTTGGGTTCCAGGTCGATGGATTGCCCGAGCCGTAATAGACGAGGTTCAGGCTGGGATCATAGGACATCCAGCCCCATGTGCAGCCACCACCGATCTTCCACTGATCGCCCTGCCAGGTCTTGAGGCTCGAATCCTTGCCGATGGGCTTGCCAAGCTCGGTGGTCTTCTCGGGATCGAGCATGACCTGATCGTCCGGCCCTTCGGAGAAGGCACGCCATACCTGCTTGCCGCTCTTGAGGTCGTAAGCGGTGACGTGGCACTGCACGCCGAACTCACCGCCGGAGATGCCGATCAGGACCTTGTCCTTGACCACGAGCGGCGCGGAGGTTCCGGTCGCGCCCTTGCCGGGGTCGCCGTTCTTGACAGTCCACTCCACTTTGCCGGTCTTGGCATCCAGCGCGACCAGCGTGGTGTCGGCCTGATGCAGGAAGATCTTGCCGTCGCCATAGGCCACGCCGCGGTTCACCGTGTCGCAGCACATGACAGGAATGACGTTCGGATCCTGCTTCGGTTCGTACTTCCAGACGATCTTGTTGTCCTGAGAAAGGTCAAGAGCATAGACCTTGTTCGGGAATGGCGTATGGACGTACATGATGTTGCCGATGATCAGCGGTCCACCTTCGTGGCCACGCAGCACGCCGGTCGAGAATGTCCAGGCGACCTGCAGCTTGCCGGCGTTGGACGCGTTGATCTGATTGAGCTTCGAGTAGCGTGTATTGGCGTAGTCGCCCGCCGGCATTACCCAGTCCTTCGGGTTCTGCGCCATCTTGCTCAGCTCGTCGTTGGCTGACGCGCTCCCGGCGGCAAATGCCGCCATCGACCCAAGACAGGTCGCAAATAGCACCTTGCGCATAGTGAATCCTCCCAGGTGTGTTTATTCGGTCGTTGCCGATCACCGGACCAGTCGTCCAGTGTCTGCTCTTGCATAGTGTTGCAGTAGGATGTTCAGGCGGGGCGTCCGCGGCTATTCCCTCCTCCTCAGTACGAGCCTCGCAATGAGCGTTCGGTTCCGTCGAAACGGCCCACTCGCTCCATTTTTCTACCGTATCCCTATCTGGTTCGGCGACGGGATACTTGCCCAAGAGCGAAACACGTTTGCTCAAAAGCGAAACGCGGCGAACTTTTTAGCTCCAGCCGCAAGTTAGCTCGCGGCTCCTCCACCATGCTGCGGAGCGCCCGTGGTGTTGCAGTGCCGTCCAAATGCGCCCGCCTGCAATCCAGGGTCGAGGTTCCCCTTGACGGCGATGAAACTAAGTCGGAGGATTATCAGACGGTTGGTCAGGCGGAACGCTGCTCAGGTCCCAACGACCGTTTTAATTGAGGCAAAAGTCGCTTCATCGTGACCGAAGCCTCTAGCGGCGAGCAGTCACGCTGTGATCTCGAATCGGTGGCTGTGAAAAATGACCGATACAATCCATTCGCTCAGCACTTCCGGGTTAGCGCCGAAGAAACAGATCCAATGTTGGTCAGATGCGCTGACCGATCTTTGCGGTCAGTTTGACGTCGATCCTATGGAGGCTTCAAGGTTCGAAGGGCGGATCAATTACACCACGGTTTCGCGATTAAAGCTCTGTCAGATCGAGGCCAGTCAGCATCGGATCGCGCATACGACCTCGCGCCCAAAACTGAGCGAGCATCCCTACGTCAAGATATTGTTTCAGACCCACGGCGTGTCTTATTTCGAGCAGGACGGCCGCCGTATCGAGCTGGTGCCGGGCGATTGTCTCGCCTACGACGTATCCTCTCCGCATGTCATCATCAGTCCGGCGCTGACCCGGCACGAGGTCGTCATCGTGCCGAAGGAACTCTTGCAAGAGCGCGGTTTCCGGTCGGCGAAGATGTTGGCGTGCAAACTTTCGGCGCGCACCGGCACCGGCCGCATCGCACATGAATTTTTTTATGAAGTGTTTGTTGTAGGTAAATATGT
>JBJMTR010000055.1:0-7992 GCA_045811565.1 Bradyrhizobium sp. | reverse complement strand
GGAGGAATCGTTGGTCGGCTTCCTCGAGCAGTCGAGCCGGTTCTTAAAACCGGTATTTGCCGGCGATACGATCTATCCGGCGCTGGAAGTGACGGAGCTTACGCCCGGCCGCACCACCGGCGTGGTGACGCTGCGCTCTACTGTGTTCAATCAGCGCAAAGAGCTGGTGCTGGAAGGCACGCAGAAATTCTTGATCCGCCGTCGGCCAGCGTAGTTGCCCCGAAAGCCGCAAAACCGCCGGAAAATTAAGGCTTTTCGCCGATCTTCGGCCGCTTGAGGGTTGCCGCACTGGCCCCCCTGTCTTACTTAGAACCTCGGTTCAGAACCGAGGTTCTAAACTTTTGTTTTGACGCGTTTTCTTCACGCGAACCGGCACCCACTTCGCTCGAAAACGCTATGGTAGAATCATGAAATTCCTTGACGAAGCAAAGGTCTATATTCGCTCCGGCGACGGCGGCAACGGCTGCGTCGCGTTCCGGCGCGAAAAGTTCATCGAGTTCGGCGGCCCCTCCGGCGGCAATGGCGGCCGCGGCGGCGACGTGATCATAGAGGCGGTCGACGGGCTGAACACGCTGATCGACTACCGCTATCAGCAGCACTTTAAAGCGCAGAAGGGCACCAATGGCATGGGCAAAGACCGCCATGGCGCCAATGGCAAGCCGATCGTGCTCAAGGTGCCGGTGGGCACCCAGGTATTCGACGAGGATCGCGAGACGCTGATCCACGATTTCACCACGCTCGGCGAAAAGTTTGTGCTAGCCGAAGGCGGCAATGGGGGCTTTGGCAACGCGCATTTCAAATCGTCCACCAACCGCGCGCCGCGCAACGCCAATCCCGGCCTGCCGGGCGAGGAGCGCTGGATCTGGCTGCGGCTGAAATTGATCGCCGATGCCGGCCTGGTCGGCCTGCCCAATGCCGGCAAATCGACCTTCCTCTCGGTGGTCAGCGCGGCAAAACCGAAGATCGCCGATTATCCCTTCACCACGCTGCATCCGCAGCTTGGCGTCGTGAATGCCCAAGGGCGCGAATTCGTGCTCGCCGATATTCCCGGACTGATCGAGGGCGCGCATCAGGGCGCTGGCCTCGGCGACCGGTTTCTCGGCCATATCGAACGCTGTCGCGTGCTGCTTCATCTGGTTGATGCCACAACCGAACATGCGGGCAAGGCCTACAAGACTGTGCGCACCGAGCTTGAGGCCTATGAGGGACATCTCACTGACAAGGTCGAGATCGTCGGGCTAAACAAAATCGACGCGGTGATGCCGGACGAATTGAAGAAGCAAAGGGAGCGGCTGAAACGCGCGGCGAAGAAAACGCCGCTGCTGCTTTCCGCCGCCACTGGCGAGGGCGTGGCGGAAGCACTGAAGGCGCTGGTCGAGGTGATCGACGAAGCGCCGGTCTCTGGCAAGGCCAAGAACGGGGCCAAGAACGGGGCCCAGGCCGCGCCGTGGGCGCAACCGACGCCGGAAGGCTGATTTCAATCTCATCCAGCCTGCCTTGCGCTTGTCACGCGCGACTGCAAAACTCCCTCATCCAACAAGAACGTGAGGGAGAAAATCATGATCGGTTACGTTACCATCGGCACCAGCGACCTCAAAAAGGCCGGCGAGTTCTACGACAAGGTCTGTGGTGAGCTGGGCATGGGACGCTTTATGGCCAACGACCGGCTCATCGCGTGGGGCGGCCCGGGCGGCGGCGCCGGGTTTGGCGTCGCGCTGCCCTATGACGGCAAGCCGATGACGGTCGGTAACGGCGTGATGGCGGCGTTCGGCGCCAAGGACAAGGCGCAGGTCGACCGCGTCTATAAGCTCGCTCTGTCGCTCGGCGGCTCCTGCGAAGGCCCTCCCGGGCAGCGCAGCGAAAAATTCTACGCCGCCTACTTCAGGGATCCCGAAGGCAACAAGCTCAACGCCTTCGTGATGGGCTAAACCCCTCAAGCACGGATCCATGTTCTAACTTTCTCTTTGCCGCGCCACTTCCAAAGTAAGGAGGTGGCGCGTATTGCTTCTCATCAACGCAGCTCCAGTCGACCAATCCATGGCCCGCCCTTCGCTCAACAATTTCCGCCGCATCGTCGTCAAGGTCGGCTCCTCGTTGCTGATCGATTCCGATGCCGGCGAGGTCAAGGCGACGTGGCTCGCCGCGCTCGCGGCCGATATTGCCAAATTGCATAACGAGGGACGCGAAGTCCTGATTGTCTCGTCCGGCTCGATCGCGCTCGGACGCAGCCGCCTGAAATTGCCGCGCGGCACGCTGAAACTCGAGGAAAGCCAGGGCGCGGCCGCGGTGGGGCAGATCGCGCTGGCGCGCATCTGGTCGGAAGTGCTCGGGTACCACGGCATCGGCGCCGGACAGATCCTCGTCACCTTGCAGGACACCGAGGAACGCCGCCGTTACCTCAATGCGCGCTCGACCATCGGCAAATTGCTGGAATGGCGTGCGGTGCCTGTGATCAATGAGAACGACACCGTCGCCACCAATGAAATCCGTTACGGCGACAACGATCGCCTCGCCGCCCGCGTCGCCACGATGGCGAGCGCGGATTTGCTGATCCTGCTCTCCGACATCGACGGCCTCTATGAGGCGCCGCCGGCCGCCAACCCCAACGCAAAACTGATTCCGATCGTCGAGACCGTGACGTCGGAAATCGAGGCGATGGCAGGCGCCGCGGAATCCGAGCTGTCACGCGGCGGCATGTACACCAAGATCGAGGCGGCGAAGATCGCGACCAGATCGGGCACGCATATGCTGATCGCCTCCGGCAAGATCGAGCATCCGCTGCAGGCGATTGCCGATGGCGGGCGCTGCACCTGGTTTTTGACACCGGCCAATCCGGTGACGGCGCGAAAACGCTGGATCGCGGGCTCGCTGGAGCCGAAGGGCACGCTGACCATCGACGCTGGCGCCGTGAACGCGCTGCGCGCTGGAAAGAGCCTGTTGCCGGCCGGCGTGATCCGGATCGACGGCCAATTCGCCCGCGGCGATGCCGTGGTGGTGCGCGGACCCGACACCCAGGAAATTGGCCGTGGCCTCGTCGCCTATGACGCCGAGGACGCCGAAAAGATCAAAGGTCGCTCCTCGCCCGACGTGATGGCGATCCTCGGCATCAGCGGGCGGGCGGAAATGATCCACCGCGACGACCTCGTGGTGGGGCCGAGCGGGGCTTTTTCGGCGAAATAGAGCATGATCCGGACCCGAAGGGCCGCGTTAGCGCAAAGTGGGTACCGGTTTTCCCTCGCGACAAACGCAAAGCGTTTGCGCGGAGATCATGCTCAAACCAAAAGATAGCGCGCGATGACGATTCGAGGGAAAATCATCCCGCTCTAGGCCATTGGCCGATCTGCGGGGCCTCCCGGCGCCGGCCAGCCATGCCGGTTCCGCGCCTCGCCAAAACCTTGATTTTCATGCTAGACCATAGCCTTAACCGACAGCTTGAGACCGCCATGACTGCGTCGCTGAAGGCAATCGACGGCAATGCCGATTTGCCGGCCCTGATGACCGAGATCGCGACCCGCGCGCGTGCCGCCGCGCGGCTGCTGGCCCTCGCTCCGCCGGAGCAGAAGAACCGCGCGCTGGAAGCGATCGAACGCGCGATCCGCAGCCACGCGCCGGCCATCCTCGCGGCCAACGCCGAGGATGTCGCGGAAGCGCGCGCGGGTGGTGCGACGTCGGCCTTCATCGATCGGCTGACACTGACTCAAGGGCGCATCGACGCGATGGCCGACGGCGTGACAACTGTGCGCAACATTCCCGATCCGATCGGCGCCATCACCGAGAGTTGGCAGCGCCCGAACGGCATGACCATCGAACGCGTGCGCGTGCCGCTCGGCGTCATCGCCGTCATTTTCGAAAGCCGCCCCAACGTCGCGGCCGACGCCGGCGTCTTGTGCCTGAAATCCGGCAACGCGGTGATCCTGCGCGGCGGCTCCGACAGTTTCCGTTCCTGCCGCGCGATCCACGATTGCCTGGTGCAGGGTATTCGCGAGGCCGGCCTGCCCGAAGCGTCGATCGCGCTGGTGCCAACCCGAGATCGCGCCGCGGTCGGCCTGCTGTTGACCGGATTGAACGGCGGCATCGACGTGATCGTGCCGCGCGGCGGCAAAAGCCTGGTCGCGCGGGTGGAAGCGGAAGCGCGCGTGCCGGTGTTCGCACATCTCGAAGGCGTCAATCACGTCTACGTCGATCATTCCGCCAATCTCGAAATGGCGAAGTCGATCGTGCTGAACGCGAAAATGCGCCGCCCCGGCGTCTGCGGCGCCGCCGAGACCCTGCTGGTCGATCGCGCCGGTGCCTCGGTGAGTCTCAAACCGCTGGTCGAGATGCTGATCGACGCAGGCTGCGAGGTGCGCGGCGATGATGCCGTGCAGCGCGCCGACCCACGCGTGAAGCCCGCCTCCGACGAGGACTGGGACACCGAATACGAGGACGCGATCATCGCGGCGCGGCTGGTTGACGGCGTCGATGAGGCAATCGCGCATATTCACAATCACGGCTCGCGTCACACCGACGCGATCGTGACCGAAGACTCGAAGGCCGCGGAGAAATTCCTCAACGAGGTCGATTCCGCGATCGTGCTGCACAACGCTTCGACGCAATTCGCCGACGGCGGCGAGTTCGGCTTTGGTGCGGAGATCGGCATCGCCACCGGAAAATTCCACGCTCGCGGCCCCGTCGGCGCCGAGCAACTGACGAGCTTCAAATATCGTATTCACGGCACCGGACAGACGCGGCCGTGAACCCACTTCTGTGAATCCGTTGCAGCCCATTCCCGTCGCGTCGCCATCCGCCGCTCGCGCGATCCCCTTCCACACCAATGGCATGCGCATCGGCCTGTTGGGCGGCTCGTTCAATCCGCCGCACGCCGCCCATCGCGCCATCACTCTGTTCGCGATCAAGCGGCTGCGGCTCGATCGTGTCTGGTGGCTGCTGACGCCGGGCAATCCCCTAAAGGATAACGGCGGACTGCACGACCTCAGCGAACGCGCCGACGCGGCGCGCCGAACAGCTGACGATCCCCGCGTCGACGTGAGCTGTCTCGAAGCTGTCATTGGAACCCGGTACACTGCCGATAGCATTGCATATTTGCGCCGCCGCGTTTCCGGCGTGCATTTTGTCTGGATCATGGGCGCTGACAATCTTGCGCAGTTCCACCGCTGGAAAGACTGGCGGCGCATCGCATCCGATGTGCCGATCGCCGTGATCGACCGGCCGCCGCAAAGTTTGCGTGCGCTCGCCGCACCCGCCGCCCAGGCGCTCGCCCGCTATCGTTTGCCCGAGAATCAGGCGGCCCGATTAGCGGATCAGCAGGCGCCGGCCTGGGTCTTTCTCACCGGCATGAAATCGACACTGTCGTCGACCGGCCTTCGGAACCCGGATGGGAGCTGGAGGACGAAGTGAACTGTGGGGCGATCTGGAATATTGAAACCATTAACCCCACATGCGTAGTATAGATAGCGGACGCCGGGATTCGGCGTTCGCGATACAGTGAAAGGAATGGTCCCTGGCCACATCTGTATTGTCCAAGTCTGTTTTACCCAAGGTAGCCAAACCTGCGCGTAAAACATCGACCGAAGCTGCGGCCTTGAAGGTGCAACCTGGCGCCGACAAGACGCTGAACATGATCCTCTCCCGCCTCGACGATATGAAGGCGGAAGAAACGGTCACAATCGACCTTCGCGGCAAATCCGCATTTTCCGACTACATGATCATCACCTCGGGGCGGGCCAACCGGCACGTTGGGGCGATCGCGGAAAATGTGACGAAAGGCCTGAAGGAAACCGGCGTCAGAAGCATCCACGTCGAGGGCTTGCCCAACTGCGACTGGGTGCTGATCGATTCCGGCGATGTGATCGTGCACGTATTCAGACCCGAGGTGCGCGAATTCTACAATCTCGAGAGATTGTGGACGCAAAACCCGGCGGCCGCGGCGATCTGAGTTCCCTGAGCCGGTGCAAATCGGCTGGAGCGCATGGTAACGTGCGCGCGCTATAGCGCGCGGTTATCGATTTGACGCATTTTCTGCGGCAAACCGGTTTCCACTTCGCCGGAAAATGCTTCGAATGCGCGTTGTCGTGGTTGCAATCGGCCGATTGAAGCAAGGTCCGGAGCGGGAGCTGGCCGAGCGTTATCGCGAACGGTTCGACGAGATCGGCCGCAAGCTGGGCTTTCGTGGTCTCGAGATTCGTGAACTTCCGGAAAGCCGGGCGCGGGACGCCGCCACGCGAATCGCGGAGGAAGCGGCTGAGATTTCCGCGTCACTCCCGGAAAAATATGCGCTGGTGACGCTCGACGAACGCGGTGAGAATCTCGACAGCGCGACCCTGGCCCGACACCTTGGCCGCTGGCGGGATCAATCGATGGCCAACACTATTTTTGTGATCGGCGGCGCGGACGGACTTTCGCCTGATTTGAGGCGCAAGGCTAAACTGAGCATAGCGTTCGGCTCCGCGACCTGGCCGCACCAAATGGTCCGCTTCATGCTTCTGGAACAAATCTATCGGGCCGCGACCATTTTGGCGGGCCATCCTTATCACCGCGCCTGAGCGCGGCATCGGAACAAAGAGCGCCGATCAAACGAGATGCACCCCACGCGCGCCATTCATTCGTACCCTGATCCCGCCCGCCGCGGAGGTTGCTCGGCCCGCATTCCGCTTTCGATCGCTTTGCTGTCGGCAAGCTTTGCAGGCATCGACATGTTGCCCGTCGCGGCGCAAGTGGCCGCCCCCCCGCAGCAAGCGGCGGCGACCTCTTCGCCCGACGCCATCAAGCAGCGCGAGCAGGAGCTCGAAGCCGCCCGCGAGCAGCAGCGAAAAGCCACCGAGCTTCAGGAGAAACTGAAGGCCGATATCGCGGCGATCGGTCAGGACCGCAGCAAGCTCAATCAGCAGCTGATCGACATCGCGGCGCAGGTGCGCAGCGTCGAGACCCGCATCGCGGATGCCGAAGCGCGGCTGCGCCCGCTCGATGGCCGCGAGCAGCAGATCCGCGCCTCTCTCGATTCGCGCCGCGGCGAGATCGTGGAGGTATTGGCAGCGCTGCAGCGCGCCGGACGGCGCACGCCGCCGGCGCTGCTGGTGCGGCCCGAAGACGCGCTGCAATCGCTGCGCACCGCGATGCTGCTCGGATCGGTCGTGCCCGAACTGCGCGGGCGTGCCGAGAAGCTGACCGCCGATCTCAGCGAACTGGTGACGTTGCGTAAGACCATTGCCAGTGAGCGGGACGCACTCGCGCTCGACCACGACAAGCTCAAGGACGATCAGGTTCGCCTCGCCGCGCTGGTCGAGGAACGGCAACGCAAACAGAGCGCGATCGAAAAGGACATGGAGACGGAAGGCGCCCGCGCTATCGCGCTCTCCAAGCAGGTCGACAGCCTGCAGGGCCTGATCGCCAAGATGGAGCAGGACCTGAAGAGCGCCGCCAAGGCGGCCGCCACCGCCAACCTCGAGGGCGCGCCCGCCACCATCAACGGCAAGCCCAATCTCGGGGCGCTCAAGAACCCCGCGCGGCTCAGCCCGGCGATTGCCTTCGCGTCAGCCAAGGGCCTGTTCGCGTATCCGGTTAACGGCACCAAGATTCGCGATTTTGGCGGTTCCGACGGGGCTGGCGGCGTACAAAAAGGCATTTCTTTGGCCAGCAGGGCCGGGGCGCAGGTCACAACCCCGTGTGACGGCTGGGTTGTTTACGCCGGACCCTTCCGGAGTTACGGACAACTCTTGATCCTCAATGCCGGGGGCGGGTATCATGTACTGATCGCCGGGATGGAGCGCATTTCGGTAAACATCGGCCAGTTTGTACTTACGGGGGAGCCGGTCGCGACCGTGGGCTCGACGTCCCAGGTTGCATCCATTCTCGCGACAAACGCGAGCCAACCCGTGCTCTATGTCGAGTTCCGTAAGGACGGCACTCCAATCGATCCAGGCCCATGGTGGGCCGCAAATGAAGGCGAAAAGGTTCGCGGATGATGCGCAAGACTTCTGTAATTCTCCTCAGCGC
>JBJMTR010000054.1:0-17067 GCA_045811565.1 Bradyrhizobium sp. | reverse complement strand
CATGGCTGCATCCGCATGCCGATGGCATTCGCGGTGAAGATGTGGAATTGGACCAGGTTGGGCGCGCGCGTTATCGTGACGCCCGGCGAATTGACGCCCGCCAACTTTTCGCATCCGCTGCTCGTCACACAGAAGCTGGCGCCGCCGATCGCGCTGGAAGAGCCGAAGGTCGATGCCCCGCTCGGCGTGAAGAGCGATAAAGGCGCCGACGCCGGCGCAGCCGCCAAGACCACCACGGAAGCCAGCCTTGACTCGAGATCGACCGTCGCTAGCGCCAAGTCTCCCGGTGCAGTGCCGCTGCGCGCGCAGACCCATGCCGCCGACGCCAGCGTCGCTGTGCTGACCGGCAATCCGGCCGCCGCGATAGCCGATGCTTCGCCCGCCGCTGCGGCGGCTGATAATAGCGCACACGAACCCGCGCCGGACGCAGACGCGTCCATGAGCGCGCCCGACTTGAAAAAGGATCCGGCGCGCCCGCCTGGCATCGCAAAACCGGAACCGCCGAAGCGCACCGGCCAGGTCTCGGTGCTCATCAGCGGCAAGGCCTCCAAAATCTATGTGCGGCAGAATTTTGCGCCGCTGTTCGATGCCCCCGTTACGATCGCGCCGAGCGACCGGCCGCTGGGCACGCACGTATTCACGGCCCGGGCCGACCAGAACGATGCCAATGTGCTGCACTGGTCGGTGGTCTCGCTGCCGGCTGCCGCCCGCAACGCCGCCCGCAGCGAGAATGACGATCCTCCCACACGGCGGCGCATGGCGGGCGCCCCCGCCGAAACCAGGCTGCTGCCGGTACCGGACAGTCCGACCGAGGCGCTGGACCGCATCACCATCCCGCCGGATGTGATGGCCCGCGTCGCCGAAGCGTTGGCAACGGGCGCCTCGATCATCGTATCCGACCAAGGCGTCAATCAGGGCGAGACCGGCGAAGGCACGGATTTCATCGTTTCGCTGCGCTAGAGCATGATCCGGAAAAGTGGATACCGGTTTTCCCTCGCGACAAACGCAAAGCGTTTGCGCGGAGATCATGCTCAAGCAAGATGGAGCGGGATGACGATTCGAAGAAAAGTCGTCACGCTCTATGCTTTGCCGCGTTGGGTGCGCTATTACCATCAGCATGGACCAATCTGTTGCCTCGGCCTCGATAATCGCTCCGCGCATCGCCGCCACGACGGATGCCTTCGACCGCCTGTCATTGTTCGGCTGGCGATGGGGCGTCGCCGGCATCGTCGCGGGGCTTGCGATCTCGTTTCTTCTGTTCGGCTACGCGCTGATCTACTGGCGCAACGCCGACATGGACTTCATGGTGATCTACAACGCGCTCGTCATGAATGACGGCAACCCGCAGCATTTTTTCGATCACACCGCCTACATCACCATCCTTTCCGTCAAATCCTGGTTTCGGCTGCTGCACGGGCTCGGTCTGCTGGACACCTGGTCGCTGTCTTCGATGCCGTCCCCCTCCGACGCCGCGGCGTTCGATGCGGCCATGACTCGCGCCGTTCGCGCCGGCCGCCTGCTTGCGTTTTTGATCGCAACCGGCTGTGTACTGAGTTTCGCGGGGCTTGTTCGCCGGATCGTGCGGGACTGGCGCGTCGCGCTGCTCGCAACCGAGGCCTTCGCTTTCTCCGGCGGCATCGCCGTGCACTCGCGCATCCTGCGCAGCGAGCTTATGGCGGCCTTCCCGGTGATCTTCGCGCTGCTGGTTCTGATCGCCGCCGGACGCCGTGCCACTGTCGCGCGGCCGATCGCGATCGCCACGGCGGCCGCCTTGTGCGTCCTCGGCCTCGAGAACAAGGTGCAGGCGATTCTGCTGATCGGCGCGCTGCCATTGCTGATTCTGCCATTCGGAGGCGCTGAAAGCGCAAGCGTCGCGTTCTGGCGGAATACTCGATCGGCATGGCTCGCAACCATCGCCGCAGCCATCGTGGCTGTCGCGGCGATGTGGATCGCGTCGCCGCTCATCACCACGGGCTTCGACCGCGCGCTGCTCGATGCCGCGCAACTTCATCCACTGCTGATAGGACGCTACGGCGTCTATCAGGCCGCGCTCCTTGTCCTGATTTGTACCTGCGTGATCGCCTATGCGGCGATCTGGCGCGTCAGTGCCGCCGAGACGCTGGCGTCGATCATGACGCTTGCCGCCGGCGCAACGATCTCGTTGCTCGCGCTCAACATCGAATACAACACCTCCAATGTGATCGCCGTGATCAATCCGCTCGAGAAGATGCTGACCTTCGCCGATACGGCCACCGCCAATGCCGCCGGCGGATCCGTGCTGTCGGCGATCCAGCTGCTGCTCGACGGCATCGGACCGGTTCTCGCCCGCTACACCTTTGTGCTTTATTCCTCGGCGCGGCCGACGGTGTTTCTCATCTGGCTGATTGTTCCCGGCATCGTCGTTGCGTGGCGCCGCGCCGAAAGGCAGACCGCGATCCAGGCGCTGCTGCTTCTGCTCGCCGCAACCGGCATCGATGTGCTCGGCGTGCGGCGTGGCTTGAAGTCGGAATATTTCATCTTCACCGATCCGCTGATTGTCCTCGCCGGCGCGCTCCTGCTCGATCGCTTGAGCGATGTCCGCTTTGCCACATGGACCTACCCGATCGCGGTGACATTGCTGGCGCTGCATCTCACCATCGGCCAGGCCGAACCAGTCAAGCACGCGTTCAAGCAGACCGGGAATGGATCGAATTGCGAGTGGAGCCAGTCCTACATGCCGCTGATGCCATTGCCCTGGTGTCCTGCCCCACCGCTCCCGCCATAACGGATTCTTGAGAACAATGCCGGCCCAACCGGGGCGGCGAACGCGCGGCCCAGGGTGTTCCGCGATGGAACTTCCATAAGTACCCTATCGGCCGCGGGGTTATATCGCGGAGGCCTTCCCGGAGACCCTCGAACCCACTGATACAAAGGCCAAAACCGCCATCGCCCGGGCGCTGGCGGTTACTTGACGGACGTTGGGATTAACCGGTCTGGTGACAACTCCGCCACAGGCTTGTCACGTCCGTTGCATTGGCTCCGCCGGTGCGACTAGGGTACTATTAGTTGGGGTGCGAAGCGGCTCGGGCGACGGCGGCGACAGCCGCGAGGGAACGGGATCCAATCTGAGGGAACACACCATGCGTATGGCGGCAGGGTTGATTTTCGCGAGCGCGGTTTCGCTACTCTCGTCAAGCGCGGCATGGTCGCAGACGCCACCCGCCGCAAAAGGCGCGGCTGCTCCGCAAGCTGCCACTCCCCAGGCGGCTCCTCCTCAGGCGGCTCCGGCCCGCGTGCCGGCCGCGGCCCAAGCTCCTGCCGCGGGGCAACCTGCAAGAGCGCCTTGCAACAACTCGAATGCGCTCGGCGTCGGCCGCACTGTCGAGATCGATACTACGGGCGGACCGGGCTTCGGCTTCGAGCATTTCAAACAGCTCGACTTCCTCCGCGAGCACGAGGTGGTGCTGACCTTCGACGACGGCCCGTGGCCGGTCAATACGCCGTCGGTTCTCAAGACGCTGGCGGAAGAATGCACGACGGGCATCTTCTTCCCGATCGGCAAGCACGCCACCTACTATCCGGAGATCCTGAAGCAGGTTTATGCGGCCGGTCATACCATCGGATCCCATACCTGGTCGCATGCCAATCTGAACAACAAGAAGCTGACGGAGGACCAGCGCAAGGAAGAAATCGAGAAGGGTTTTAGCGCGGTCAAATGGGCCTTGGGCACTTCGCCCGCGCCGTTCTTCCGCTTCCCGGCGCTGCAGCATCCGCCGGAAATGGTGACCTATCTCGGCACCCGGAACGTCGGGATTTTCTCCTGCGATCTCGACTCCTTCGACTTCAAGGCCAGCAAGCCGGAAACCGTCATCGATACCGTGATGAGGAAGGTCGACAAATTGGGCAAGGGCATCATCCTGATGCACGATTTTCAGAAGCACACCGCCGAAGCCCTGCCCGAGCTCTTGAAGAGGCTGAAGGTCGGCGGCTACAAGGTCGTCGCGATGCGGGCCAAAACGCCGGTGCAAACGCTTCCTCAATACGACGAAGAGCTGCTGAAGGACGCCAAGCTGCCGACGGTGACCTCCCGTCCGGTTTCCAGCGTCGTTCATACGATTTCGGAATAGTCCAGCAGCTTGCGGACCAGCCCGTGCCAGCGCTGCGCATCGAGGGTTACGTCATCGTCTCGGCGGATGGCAGGTTGGCGGATGCCGACAATGTCATGCCGGATGAGCTGAAGTTCGAGGGCGACAAGAGATTCTTCACCGCCGCCCTCGATCGCGCCGACCTGATCGTGCACGGCCGCAACTCCCAGGAAGACCAGCCGAATGCGCCAAAACGCAACCGGATGATCCTGACGAGAAAAGTCGGCGCGACCGCGCCCGATCCAGATAATCCCAAGGCGATCCTCTGGAATCCCTCCGGCGCGTCGTTCGAAGCGGCCTGCGCCGAATCCGGCGTGCGTTCCGGCACCGTCGCGATCATCGGCGGTCCCCGCGTCTTCGATATGTTCATGGATCGCTACGACACGTTCTGGCTATCGCAGGCGCCGCGCGTCCACCTGCCGGACGGCGAGGCCTGCTTTCCAGGCGTCCCTGCCCGCTCACCGCAGGAGATTTTGGCTGCGCATGGTCTCAAGCCGGGTCAGCCGCAACTGCTCGACCCCGCCGATGGCGTCAGCGTCACGCCATGGCGACGCGTCGCCTAAGCATCACTGTAGGCCGGCTCCATGTTTCGCGGGCCACGACCGTAGCCGGCGATGATAAACAGCGCACCGATGATCGACAGGTTTTTCAGCGCGTCGAGGAGCGTCTTAGCGTTATCCGGTGCCGGCTGATTCCAGAAGTCATGGAAATAGAAAGTCGCGGCGAGCACGAAGAAAATCAAAATGATCGCAAAGAAACGCACGCCGAAATTAAGCGCGATCATCAAGCCTGCAATGACCTCGAACGCGCCGGCCGAAAGCGCAAGCAGCTGCATGAACGGCATGCCGGTCGTAGATTCGAGCTGGGCGGTATAGGGCGCGAGCATCGCGGGAATGGTAACTTTGGCCGCCATGAAATCTGCGGTGGCCTGAATGCCGAACAGCTTCGTCGCGCCCGAATAGATGAATAGCACCGCGAATAAAATTCGCCCGAATGTAACGAACGCTGGCATGGTCGGCCTCACTGATGGCAGA
The DNA here is from genome assembly GCA_045811565.1 of Bradyrhizobium sp. Lineage (GTDB taxonomy): Bacteria > Pseudomonadota > Alphaproteobacteria > Rhizobiales > Xanthobacteraceae > Bradyrhizobium. The sequence goes on along the minus strand of JBJMTR010000054.1, from coordinate 11,909 downwards.
TGCACAAATCGCGGACGAGAGCAGCGGAACGATTATGGTCGTTCCGCTGCTTACGATCAAATCGAATCCGTTCGCGGTGGGCCCCTCGACTTTTGAATTAGAATCGCGGTTCTGCCCGCGCCGTCCGAGTGCGCGCAGACTTTCGCTTGAAAACGTTAGCCGAACAACGTCGGCTGCTGGCGGCCGGCGCGCTCCTGGGCTTCGACCGCGGCGACCGCGGTCATGTTGAGAATGCCGCGCGCGGTCACCGACGGGGTGAGGATATGCGCGGGACGCGCTGGACCGATCAGGATCGGCCCCACGGGAAGCGCGTCCGCCAGCGACTTTATCATTTGATAGGCGACGTTGGCGGCATCCAGATTTGGCATGATCAGGATATTGGCCTCGCCTTCCAGCTTCGAGTGCGGCAGCACCAGCTTTCGCGCGGCAGCCGAGAGCGCGGTGTCGCCCTGCATTTCGCCGTCGGCCTCGATCTCCGGATGCTTCTCCTTCAGAAGCACGGTGGCGCGGCGCATCTTGCGGGACGAGTCGGTGTCGTAGCTGCCGAAGTCGGAATGCGACACGAACGCGATCCTGGGCTTGAAATTGAATCGCTGGACATGGATCGCCGCCAGCGACGCCATCTCGGCAAGCTCTTCCGCGCTCGGGTTCGGCCGCACCTGCGTATCCGCGATGAAATAGGCGCCCTTGCTGGTGATCATCAGCGCCAGCGCCGCGTAATCGCTCACGCCGGGCAGGAAGCCGACGATCTCGCGCACATGGCACAGATGACTCATATAGCGGCCCTCGACACCGCAGAGCATGGCATCGGCTTCGCCGCGGAGCACCGCAAGCGCCGCGATCACCGTGTTGGTGGTGCGCACCACGGTGCGCGCCGCGTCCGGCGTCACGCCGCGCCGGCCGGCGACGTCGATGTAGGACTGCACATAGGATCGATAACGCGGGTCGTCCTCGGGATTAATCAGGTCGAAATCCTGCCCGGCCCTGATCGCGAGCCCAAATCGCTTGATGCGGGCTTCGACCACCGATGGGCGCCCAACCAGGATCGGCCGCGCCAGCTTCTCCTCCAGCACGACCTGGGTCGCACGCAGCACCCGCTCGTCCTCGCCCTCGGCGTAGATCACGCGGACCGGCTGGGTCTTCGCTTTCGCAAATACCGGCTTCATGACAAGGCCGGAGCGGAACGCGAAACGCTGCAGAAGCGCGGTGTACTCGTCAAAATTCTTGATCGGCCGCGTCGCCACGCCGGAATCCATCGCGGCCTTCGCCACTGCCGGCGCGATGCGCAGGATCAGGCGCGGATCGAACGGGCTCGGTATCAGCGAGCCGGGCCCGAATCCCTGCGCCTCACCGCTATCAAAACCTCGCGCGACAGCGTCCGACGGCGGATCGCGCGCGAGCTGCGCGATCGCGTCGACCGCGGCATGCTTCATTGCTTCGTTTATTCCCGTAGCGCCGACATCGAGCGCGCCGCGGAAGATGAACGGGAAGCACAGGACGTTGTTGACCTGGTTGGGGAAGTCCGAGCGCCCGGTGGCGATCATCGCGTCGGGCCGCGCCTTGCGCGCCTCGTCCGGCATGATCTCCGGCACCGGATTGGCCAACGCCAGCACCAGCGGCTTGTCCGCCATGGCCTTGACCATTTCGGGCTTCAGCACATTGGGCGCGGAAAGGCCCAGGAAAATATCGGCGCCGCCGATTACTTCAGCCAGCACGCGCTTGTCGGTCTTCTGTGCATACACCGCCTTCCAGCGGTCCATCAGCGTGTTGCGGCCTTCGTGCACCACGCCGTCGATATCGCAGACCCAGATGTTCTTGCGCTGCGCCCCCATCGACACCAGCAGATTGAGGCAGGCGATCGCGGCGGCTCCCGCGCCCGAGCAGACGATCTTGACGTCGGAAAGTTTCTTGCCGTTCAGGAGCAGCGCATTGACGATCGCGGCGCCGACGATGATCGCGGTGCCATGCTGGTCGTCGTGGAACACCGGGATCTTCATGCGCTCTTTCAGCTGCGCCTCGATCTCAAAGCATTCCGGTCCCTTGATGTCCTCGAGATTGATGCCGCCGAAGGTCGGTTCCAGTGCGGCCACGGTCTCGACCACGCGCTCGATGGTGTCGGCGGCGATCTCGATGTCGAACACGTCGATGCCGGCGAATTTCTTGAACAGAACCGCCTTGCCTTCCATGACAGGCTTTGACGCCAGCGGGCCAATATTGCCCAGCCCGAGCACGGCAGTGCCGTTACTGACCACCGCGACCAGATTCGCGCGCGCGGTCAGCGTGGCGGCCTCGCCGGGATTAGCAGCGATTTCAGTGCAGGCGGCGGCCACACCCGGCGAATAGGCCAGCGCAAGGTCGCGCTGGTTGGCCAGCGGCTTGATGGCCTGGATCTCAAGTTTGCCCGGCCGCGGCAGCCGATGGTAGGCCAGCGCCGCGGAGTGAAGATCTTCAGAATAAGACGACATTCGTGCTCCCGCGGGCTCCCTCGACCCCGAATTTACTTCGGCGGCTGGCTTGCTGATCTCAGTTCTGCGGCAGATTGAGCCGGATGTGAAGCTCGCGCAACTGCTTCGGCGTGACCTCCGACGGCGCGCCCATCAGCAAGTCGACGGCCTGCTGATTCATCGGGAATAGTGAAATCTCGCGCAAATTCGTGGTGCCGCACAAAAGCATCACGATGCGGTCCACGCCGGCCGCCATGCCGCCGTGCGGCGGTGCGCCGTACTGGAATGCGCGGTACATGCCGCCGAAGCGCTCGACGACTTCCTTTTCGCCATAGCCCGCGATCTCGAACGCCTTCACCATCGCTTCGGGACGATGGTTGCGAATGCCGCCGGAGGCGATCTCGTAGCCATTGCAGGTGATGTCGTACTGGAACGCCTTGATCGTCAGTGGGTCCTGCGTCTGCAATGCCTCCAGCCCACCCTGCGGCATCGAGAACGGGTTGTGCGAGAAGTCGACCTTCTTGTCTTCCTCGTTGTACTCATACATCGGGAAATCGACGATCCAGGCGAGTTCGAACCGATCCTTGTCGATCAGGTTCAACTCCTCGCCGAGCTTTGTCCGCGCCAGCCCCGAAAACTTCCAGAATTTTTCCGGGTCGCCGGCGACGAAGAACGCGGCATCGCCGTCCTTCAAGCCGAGTTGGTCGCGGATCGCCGCCGTCCGGTCGGGGCCGATGTTGTTGGCCAAGGGACCCGCGCCCTCGCCGCCCTCGCGCCACATGATGTAGCCGAGCCCAGGCTGGCCCTCGCCCTGCGCCCAGGAGTTCATCCGGTCGCAGAACGCCCGCGAGCCACCGCCGATCCCGGGGATCGCCCACACCTGGTTTTTAGGGTCTTCCAGCATCCGCGCGAAGACCTTGAAGCCGGAGCCGCGGAAGTGTTCGGAGACGTCCTGCATCACGATCGGGTTGCGCAGGTCCGGCTTGTCAGTGCCATATTTGCGCAGCGCCTCCGCGAAGGGGATCCGCGGCCATTTCCTGGTCACCCGCTTGCCCCTGGCAAAGTCCTCGAACACGCCCGTGATGACCGGCTCCATCGCCGCAAATACATCGTCTTGCGTGACAAAGCTCATCTCGACGTCGAGCTGATAGAACTCGCCGGGCAAGCGATCGGCACGCGGGTCCTCGTCGCGGAAACAGGGCGCGATCTGGAAGTAGCGGTCGAAGCCCGACATCATCAGCAGCTGCTTGTACTGCTGCGGCGCCTGCGGCAGCGCGTAGAATTTTCCGGGATGAATCCGCGACGGCACCAGGAAGTCGCGTGCGCCTTCCGGCGAGGACGCCGTCAGGATCGGAGTCTGGAATTCAAAGAATCCCTGCTCCTTCATGCGCCTGCGCATCGAATCGACGATCTCGCCGCGGGTCATGATGTTCTGGTGCAGCTTGTCGCGACGAAGGTCGAGGAAACGGTACTTAAGCCTTATGTCTTCGGGATATTCCTGTTCACCGAACACCGGCAGCGGCAGTTCGGCGGCAGGTCCCAAAACCTCGATCTCGCTGACGTAAATCTCGACCTTGCCGGTCGGCAGTTCCAGATTGTCGGTGCCCTCGGGGCGCCGTCGCACCTTGCCATCGATCCGCACCACCCACTCCGAGCGGAACTTTTCGACTTCCTTGAACGCCGGCGAATCCGGGTCGGCCACACATTGGGTGATGCCGTAGTGGTCGCGCAGGTCGACGAACAACACGCCGCCATGGTCGCGGATACGATGGCACCAGCCGGACAGCCGGACCGTCTCGCCGATGTGGCTCTCGCGGAGCGCGCCGCATGTATGTGACCGGTAGCGATGCATGGAATTTCCAAAAAACAGATGTCGGAGAGGTCGAATCGGGCGGCCAAAGGGCTGCTCAAAGTGCGGGTGGGTTTACCCGAGCCTGCGAGGGGCGGCAACCGACCGGGAGGCCTGTTTGACCCCCGAAAATGGACATTTCGAGCGCAATGGACCCGAGCCGTTTGCCTATTGCCGGGGCGCGCCTATCTTTGGGTCATGACGGTCCATTTCCCCTTCCAGAACACCTATGCGGCGTTGCCGGCGAACTTTTTCGCGCGCGTGGCGCCTACCCCCGTCGCCGCCCCGCGGCTGATCAAATTGAACCGGGCGCTGGCCATCCAGCTTGGGCTTGATCCGGACCTACTCGAGAGCCCGGAAGGCGCGGAAATCCTCGCCGGCAAGCGTGTTCCCGAAGGGGCCGACCCGATCGCGATGGCCTATGCCGGGCATCAGTTCGGCCAGTTCGTGCCCCAGCTGGGCGACGGCCGCGCCATCCTGCTCGGCGAAGTCATTGACAAGGATGGCATCCGCCGCGACATCCAGCTCAAGGGTTCCGGCCCGACGCCGTTCTCCCGACGCGGCGACGGCCGCGCTGCGCTCGGTCCTGTGCTGCGTGAATACATCGTCAGTGAGGCGATGTTCGCGTTGGGCATTCCGACCACCCGTTCGCTCGCCGCCGTCATCTCAGGCGAGAGCGTGATGCGCGAGACCGCATTGCCCGGCGCGGTGCTGACCCGCGTCGCGGCAAGTCACGTCCGCGTCGGTACCTTCCAGTTCTTTGCCGCGCGCGGCGATATCGATGGCGTGCGGCAACTCGCCGACCATGTCATTGCCAGGCACTATCCTGACATCGCCAAGGCCGACCGTCCGTATCACGCCCTTCTCGAAGGCGTCGTCGCGAGGCAGGCCGATTTGGTCGCGCGCTGGCTGCTGGTCGGCTTCATCCATGGCGTGATGAACACCGACAACACCTCTATCTCGGGCGAGACCATCGATTACGGTCCGTGCGCGTTCATGGACGAATACAACCCCGCGCAGGTCTTCAGCTCGATCGACGAGATGGGCCGATACGCCTACGCCAACCAGCCGCGGATCGCGCTGTGGAATCTGACGCGGCTCGCCGAATGCCTGCTCCCGCTGTTTTCAGACGATCAGGAGAAGGCGATCGAACAGGCGCAGACGATCCTCGGCGACTTCGCGGAAAAATTCGCCGCGGCCTATCAGACGGGACTGCGCAAGAAGGTCGGCCTGTTCACCGCGCGCGATGGCGATGAAGCGCTGATCCAGGATCTCCTGGACGCGATGGCCAAGAACCAGGCCGACTTCACCCTCACTTTCCGCGGCCTGAGTGACGCCGCGGGCGATCCCGCTGGCGACAAGGTCAGGGAACAGTTCACCGATCCCTCGGCCTACGACGAATGGGCTGCACGCTGGCGCGAGCGCATCACTGAAGAATCGCAATCCGCCGCCGAGCGTCAAGCCGCTATGCGCGCGATCAATCCGGCTTTCGTTCCGCGTAACCACCGAGTCGAAGCCGCGCTTGAGGCCGCCGTGAATCGTGACGACTACGCGCCATTCGAGGAACTGCTGACGGTGCTGTCGAAGCCGTATGACGACCAATCGGCCTTTGCCGCATATGCTGAGCCGCCGCTGCCAGAACAGCGCGTGCTGCAGACATTTTGCGGGACGTGAGATCACGCGACCAGTGCGTAAGGTCGGCAGAGCGAAGCGATACCAGTCAACCGTTTTTCCGAAGGTGATGGTTTCAAGCGCTCAACCCATCCTGCGGGCCACCAGCCAATCCTTCAGTCGTCCTCGCCCGGCTTGCTGGAATACTGGGTCGTCCGGTCAAGCCGGGCGATGACAGCTGTGCGGCAGGCCGCAAATGCGCGCGAAAAGCCGCGTTTTGAGCCAATTTCAAGGCCCGAATTCCGAGCAAGACCCTTGACATATCAGCGCTTTCGGCAGAACGCCTGTCGGAAGCGTTATGGACTGTTCATGGATCTGATTACCACCACATCGGAACTGGCGGCCGCCTGCGACCGCCTCGCCCGCCACCCCGTCATTACCGTCGATACCGAATTCCTGCGGGAGACGACCTATTACCCCCTGCTCTGCGTCGTGCAGATGGCGAGCGCGGATGAGGCCGTCGTGATCGATACGCTCGCCCCCGGCATCGACTTGAAGCCGTTCTTCGAACTGATGGGGAATGAGAGGGTGTTAAAGGTCTTCCATGCCGCGCGCCAGGACATCGAGATCGTCTGGCATCAGTCCGGCACCATTCCGCATCCGATCTTCGACACGCAAGTCGCGGCCATGGTGCTCGGCTATGGCGACAGCATCGCCTATGACCAGCTGGTCGAGCGCATCACCGGCCACCGGCCGGACAAGACCCATCGCTTCACCGACTGGTCACGCCGGCCGCTGACCCAAGAGCAAATCCATTACGCGGTCTCCGACGTCACCCATTTGCGCGACGTGTTCACCGCGCTCGACGCCGACCTGAAGAAGCGTGGCCGCAGCGACTGGGTCAGCGAGGAGATGGAAGTCCTGACCTCGCCGCGGACCTACGACTTCCACCCTGAACGCGCCTGGGAACGGCTGAAGACGCGGGTGCGCAAGCCGCGCGAGCTCGCGGTGCTGATGGAAGTCGCGGCCTGGCGCGAACAGGAGGCGCAGAGCCGCGATGTGCCGCGCAGCCGCGTGCTGAAGGATGATGCGGTCGGCGATATCGCCACCCACGCGCCAACCAGCCTCGAAAAGCTCGCCAATCTACGCTCGCTGCCGAAGGGTTTTGATCGCTCCAAATGGGGCAACGACATCATCGCCGCCGTGCAGCGCGGCCTCGCCCGCGATCACTCGATCTTGCCGAAGATCGAGAAGCCGCGCGGCAGTGCCAATGGCGCGGCGACCGTCGAGCTCCTGAAGGTGCTGCTGCGGATGACGTCGGAGCGTCACGCCGTCGCCAGCAAGGTGATCGCAACCGTGGACGATCTCGAGCAGATCGCCGGCGACGATCATGCCGATGTCGCCGCCCTGCACGGCTGGCGCCGCGAACTATTTGGCGAAGCGGCACTCTCGTTGAAACACGGCCGGCTGGCGCTGGCGATCGAGAAAGGCCGCGTCGTCAGGGTCGATCGAAACTAAGCGCCGTTAATGGCCCAAGCGACCGCTCAATAGGGGCCATTGTTGTCCGGCTGCCACAGGTGACTGCAGTACCGGACCGATTTGGCGAAGCACGCCAGAGGCTTGCTAACGCGCAAATTTCGTGTTGCAATCTACGGTACAATCGGATTGTGGCCGTTCGGCTGTGCGTTTCGCGACTTTGAAATACAAGACTCGGAAGTTAGGCAGACTACCAGAAGCCCGTTTGTGGCGTGGCACGCGTGAAGCGTGGCCGCGTCTTTTTTTCGTCTAGACCAGGAGCAAGGCGATGGCGATGCACAAAGGCACCGTCAAGTGGTTCAACCCGACCAAGGGTTATGGGTTCATCAAGCCGGCCGTCGGAGAGAAGGACGTGTTCGTCCATATCTCGGCAGTCGAGCGCGCCGGACTCACCACCCTCAACGAAAACCAACACGTCGAGTACGACCTCGTAGAAAACCGCGGCAAGGCATCCGCGGAAAATCTCAAGGTCGGCTAGATCATCGGAGGAGCATGATCTTTTCCGAAAACCGCCACCCCCGCGGATCAAGTGCGGGGCAGCTTTTTCGGGATCGTGCTCTAAACTTCATCACGTCGGCGCAGGCAGTCATGATTCACCCCCGGCTCATCCCGGGGGATTTCTTTTTTGCAGCAGTCTTCGCCTCGAAACATGCTGGATGTGAGCTTTCAGGAGCTCGTCACCGGCGAAATCAGGATGCCATCCGTCGCGGCACTTCCGGAGGTCCTGCAAATGTCGCCTTCCAGGCGAACCTTGCCGCCGGCAACGAGCCGCAGCGCTTCCGGATAGATGCGGTGCTCGATCCCGATCACGCGCGCAGCCAGTGTCTCCGGTGTATCGTCATCGCGCACAGTGACCGCACCCTGCATCACGATCGGTCCGGCATCGGTCTCCGGGATCACGAAATGCACGGTCGCGCCGGATAGTTTCACGCCCGCCTTGAGCGCCTGGCCGTGCGGATCAAGGCCGGGAAATGACGGCAATAGCGAGGGATGGATGTTGAGCATCTTGCCGTGCCAGCGCTGCACGAATTCGGTAGTGAACAGCCGCATGAATCCGCCTAGGCAGATCAGCTCGACGTTCTTTTCGTCGAGTGCCCGCTGCAGCATCGCCTCGAACGCCGCGCGATCTTTTCCAAAGGGTTTACTCTCAATTACGGTCGTCGGGATGCCGTGCGCGGCGGCCTTTTCCAGCCCGCCGGCATCAGTGCGGTTGGAAATCACCACGACGATCTCGGCCGGAAAGTCCGGCGTCTTGGCGGCCTCGATCAGCGCAGCCATGTTCGATCCGCGCCCGGAAATCAGGATCGCGACGCGGCGCTTCATGGTTTCACCACGCGAGATCAAGGTGACCGTTATAGACCACGCGATGCTCGCCTGGCGCGCTGATCACTTCGCCGAGCGGCGCCACGGTCTCGCCGCTTGCCGTGAGCAGCTCGGTCACCTCTTCGACCGCATCAGCTTGCACGATGGCGATCATGCCGATCCCGCAATTGAAGGTGCGCAGCAACTCGAGTTCGGCGATCCCGCCCTGCTCCGCCAGCCATTTGAACACCGGCAGCACCGGCAGGCGCGCAAGATCGATGCCGACGCCGAGATGTTTTGGCAGCACGCGCGGAATGTTGTCGGTGAAGCCGCCGCCGGTGATATGCGCAAGCCCCTTGATCGCACCGGTCTCGCGGATCGCGCGCAGGCATGATTTCACATAAAGGCGCGTCGGCGCCAGCAGCGCGCCGCCGAGCGTCATCACCGGCGAGAACGGCGCCGGCGCGCCGAAAGAAAGGCGCGATTGTTCGACGATCTTGCGGACCAGCGAAAACCCGTTGGAGTGAACACCCGACGACGCAAGGCCGACCACCGCATCGCCGACCGCGATGTCTCCTCGCGGCAACAGCGTGCCGCGCTCGGCGGCGCCGACGGCGAAGCCCGCGAGGTCGTAGTCGCCGTCCTTGTAGAGCCCGGGCATTTCGGCGGTTTCGCCGCCGATCAGCGCACAACCGGATTCGCGACAGCCCTCCGCGACGCCGGCGACGATCGCCGCGGCGGCCTCCGGATCGAGCTTGCCGCAGGCGAAATAATCCAGAAAGAACAGCGGTTCCGCGCCCTGCACGACGAGGTCGTTGACCGACATCGCCACCAGATCGATGCCGATACCGCCATGCAATCCGGTTTCGATGGCAATCTTGAGCTTGGTGCCGACACCGTCAGTCGCCGCGACCAGCACCGGATCGTTGAAGCCGGCGGCTTTCAGGTCGAACAACCCGCCAAACCCACCGATTTCGGCATCCGCGCCGGTGCGGGCGGTGGCCCGAACCATCGGCTTGATGAGATCGACCAGGCGATTGCCGGCATCGATATCGACGCCCGAATCCGCGTAAGTGAGCCCGTTTTTGCGGTCGACCATGCCAAATTCCAGCTAATGAGGGCTGGTTACGAGGAATTCCGCCACCGCGCAATGGCTCGCAAGGCTGCAGCCTATATACTATGTAGATAACAACCGGCTTGCCCGCCAAAGAGCCGGATCTCTTGTGAATTCAGGCCGGTAGCCGGGAAGCGACCGAGTTGAGCATTCCGACCAGTATCCCGAACATCATCACTCTTGGCCGTATCATTTTGGTGCCGGTCATCGTCTGGGCCATCGCCTCCAGCCAAATGGAGATCGCGTTCGGGATTTTCGTCATCGCCGGCGTCAGCGACGCGGTCGATGGCTTCCTGGCCAAGCGCTTCAACATGACCAGCGAACTCGGCGCCCTGCTCGATCCGCTCGCCGACAAGGCGCTGTTGGTGTCGATCTTTGTGGCGCTCGGTATCTGGGGCGCGGTGCCGCGCTGGATCGTGATCCTCGTGGTCTCGCGCGACATCATGATCGTGGCGGCCGTGATCGTGTCATGGCTGTTCGACAAGCCGGTTCCGATGAAGCCCTCGATGGTGTCGAAGCTGAATACGGTGGCACAGGTGGCGTTCGCAGCGCTGGTGCTGGCCTCGCTCGGCTTCGGCTTTCAGCCGCGGCCATACGATCTGATCCTGATGGGTTTTGTTACGGTCTTTACTTTGGTTTCCGTCTCCCTCTATCTCGTCGAGTGGGTACGGCACATGAGTACGATCGAAGTAAGCTAGAGCATGATCCCGAAAAGCCTGCCCCGCACCTGGATTGCGGGTGGGTACCGGTTTTCGGACCAGATCATGCTCCCGTAACAATCCCAGTCTGGAGACCTGCGTGCCAACCCGCGTTCAACCTCGTCAGCTTGCATTTGCGCTGCCGCACGCGGAAAGCCTGACCCGCGACAATTTTCTGGAAGGCCCCGCCAATGAGGCAGGCCTATCGCTGATCGACGCCTGGCCCGACTGGCCGAACCGCGTCATGCTGCTGGTCGGCCCCGAGGGTTCGGGAAAAAGCCATCTCGGCGCGATCTGGGCCGAGCAAGCCGGCGCGCGCTCGACGTCGGCGCATACGCTGATCGCAGCCGCGGTGCCGGGCGCGTTGGCGACGGGAGCAGTCGTGGTCGAGGACTTAAAGCCGCAGGGCTTTGACGAGCGTGCGATGTTCCATTTGATGAATCTGGCGCGCGAGGACGAAGCGTTTGTGCTGCTGACGGCGCGCATCCCGCCGTCCGCCTTCGAGATCGAGCTGCGGGACCTGCGGTCACGGCTGCGCGCGGTGCCGACGGTATCGCTGCAGCCGCCCGACGACTTTCTGTTCCGCGCCCTGATCGTCAAATTTTGCGCGGACCGCCAATTGACCGTGGACGAGTCGGTCGTCAGCTATCTCAGCAACCGGATCGAGCGCTCCTATGCCGCGGCGCGGCAGGCGGTCGAACTCCTGGACGCCGAGGCGCTGCGGCTCGGCCGTCCGGTGACGCGCGCGCTGGCTGCTGAACTATTGCGCAACGCCTGATTGGGCGCCGACCCCGCGCGGCTTGACGCCGCGCCTCGCGGGAACATCAATGTCATCTAAACGTCATCGGCATAACACAGGGTTTGCGCTGCAATTATCTAAGCTCCTCGGCCTTCTGACTTCTGATGGATCAAAACTTCATGGAATTGGCACAAGCTATTGAACTTAAAGAAAAAGAACCGGTTGCCGAGGCCCTGCCAGTCATTGCGACCAGCCCCGAGCGCTTCATCAATCGCGAGCTTTCCTGGCTGCATTTCAACCGCCGGGTGCTCGAGGAATCCGTCAATTCCGGCCATCCCGCGCTGGAGCGGGTGAGGTTTTTATCGATATCTGCCAATAACCTTGATGAGTTCTTCATGGTCCGCGTCGCCGGCATCAAGGCGCAGGTCCGGGAGGGTATCCCCGAACGCAGCCCCGATGGCCTGAGCCCCGCGGAACAGCTCGTCCGCATCAACCAGACGGTTTCAGCTCTCGCGAGCGATCAGCAGGCGATCTGGAGGGACCTGCGCACCACGCTGTCCGAGGTCGGCATCGTCCTGGTCGACGCCCGCGACATCACCAAATCCGAGCGCGCCTG
>JBJMTR010000053.1:0-5263 GCA_045811565.1 Bradyrhizobium sp. | reverse complement strand
CGAACGCGCTGATACGGTCGGTGGTCAACAGCAGCACGCGGTCGTCGCCGACGGCGTAGATATCACGCACCTTGCCGCGCCCGATCCGGGGTAAGGGCAAATCGCTGGCGAGCATCGCATTCATTCGGTCAGGCTTTCAAAAGGGTCCGTTGCGCGAAGCGCGATCGGCAGAGAAAGAGCTGGTTAACTCACTCCGGCAGCGGAATGAACTCGTGTTCCTGCGGAACGGGAGCAAAGCGGCCGGTTTTCCAGTCCTGTTTGGCTTGTTCGATCCGTTCCTTGCTGGATGACACGAAATTCCACCAGATGTGGCGCGGGCCTTCCAGCGCGTCGCCGCCCAAAAACATCATCCGCGCCGGAGTGATCGCTTTCACCGTGACGCGATCGCCAGGGCGGAAGATCAGGAGGCGCGGGCCCTCGTAACGCTCATTGGTGATCTCGACTGCACCATCGACCAGATAGATCGCGCGCTCTTCATGGTCCGGGTCGAGCGGCACGCTGGTGCCTTGCTCGGCCGTGACCTCGGTATAGAACCAGGGCGACACCATCGCGACCGGTGAGGTTATGCCGAACGACTGGCCGGCAATGACGCGCGCCGTAAAACCGCGTTCCGCGATCAGCGGGAGGTCACCGGCGGCGTAATGCTGGAACGAAGGCGCGATTTCTTCCTTGCCGGCCGGCAGCGCGATCCAGCTTTGCAGGCCCAGCATCTTCTGGCCGTCGCGGCGCCGCACGTCGGGCGTTCGCTCGGAATGGGCGATGCCGCGCCCGGCGGTCATCAGGTTCATCGCGCCGGGCTCGATCTCCTGGATGTTGCCCTCGCTGTCGCGGTGCATGATGCTGCCGTCGAACAGATAGGTGACGGTCGCAAGCCCGATATGCGGGTGCGGGCGAACATCCATGCCCTTGCCCGCCAGAAATTGCACCGGTCCGAAATGATCGAAGAAGATGAACGGCCCTACCATCTGCCGCTTGCCATGCGGCAGCGCGCGTCGCACGGCAAAGCCATCGCCGAGATCGCGGGTGCGCGGCACGATGACAAGCTCAAGTGCGTCGCAGGACTTGGGATCGCCGAGTACGGGATCGTTGGACGGAAGCCAACTCATGGGCGGACTCCTTTTATTTCATTTTGTCATTCCCGGTGAACGGCCGGTCATCGTGCGGCTCGGCAAGTCGCCGAACTGGCCCGATATCGACGGAGTATCCACGCCTCGTCAGCGATCTCGTCGCAGCAACGATCGACGAGGGTCGATTGGCGGGCAACTGATCCCGGCCTATTGCCGTCCCAGCTGCGTTGCCTTTTCAACGCGATCGAATCTTTCGAGCGACAGGATCGCGTCGGCGAATTGCTCCGCACGGCCCTTGAGCACCGGACGGGCGAGCGTCAGAAACTTCTGCTGCATCGCCTGGGCGTCAGGGAACGTCGCCGGCTCGCCCGAGGGATCGGCATAGAGCCGCTCGTGTACGGCTTCATCGGTGGTGATGGAAACGCGCGCGCCGAACGGATGGCTGCGGCCGACCTCGAGGCGGTCGTCCTGCACCACGTCGAACTTGTCGGCCAGCGCATCGACCGCGGCGTCGCCGAGCCGGTTGTAATCGTCCCAGCCGAAGCGGCCCTGGTCGAGCGCGACCGCACCGGTGAAGAACATCGAGAACTGCCCGCCGACGATCGAGGTCGGATGCCGCTTGGTGGCGGCGTCGCCGGTGAGCGTGATGCCGTTACGGTGCAGGCCGATCTCCACCCGCTTGATCTGGTCGGGTGTCAGATTGTGCTCCCGGCGCATCGCGATCAGGGCATCGAGCGCGGCGTGCGTATAGCGGCAGCTCGGATACGGCTTTACGCCGATCTTCATGGTCTCGTAGATGCTGCCGAGCCCCGCGGTGGCTTTATCCGGATGCGCGTTATCACTGTATCCGACGAGCAGGCCGTGCTTGCCTTCAACGGCTTCCGTCGAGCCAACGAAATTATTGCGCGCCAGCGTCGCTGATATCACGCCGTTCATTGCGGCGGCGCCGACCTGATAGCGCTTGTTCCAGGCGCCATTGACCAGAAACTGCAGCGAGCCGGCGGCCTGGCTGCCGGAGACGCCAAATGCCGCAACGATCTGATCTTTCGACAGCCGGAACAATTTTGCCGCCGCGGCGGCGGCGCCATAGGTTCCGGCGGTCGCGGTCGGGTGAAAACCGCGCGCATAATGCGAGGTGGGATCAAGCGCATTGCCGAGCCGGCAGCACACTTCATAGCCCGCCACGATTGCGGTCAACACGTCGCGGCCGGATGCGCCGACCATCTCGCCGACCGCGAACGCGGCCGGCACCACCGGCGCGCTCGGATGCAGCGAGGAATCCGCGTGCGTATCGTCGAAATCAAGGGAATGGCCGAGGGCGCCATTGAGCAGTGCGGCGACTGCGGGCGTCCAGGTCTTGGCATCGCCGAACACGGTCGATTCGCCTTTGCCGTCCAGCGCCAGCGCTTCCAGCATCTTGAGCAGCGAAGGCGTGGATTCCGCATCGCGCCGTGCGCGGATGGTGCTGCCGAGAAAGTCGAGCGTCAGCACTTTCGCACGCTCCAGCACCTCCGGCGGGATATCTGCAAATTTCAGCTCGGCGACATAAGCCGCCAGCGTTGCGGTTTCATTGGCCATCGTGTTTCCTCGTCTTGCCGAACAGGGTAGGCGGGCTGATTTCGGGTTTCAAGTCGTCTCCGTGGTGCTGGCATCAGCTATGCTCAGGCCCGCTTAGCGACGGCTTCGACCGTACATTGTGGCTAGAGCGCATGAACGCCTTCCTGAAAAGCATGTTGGGCCCGATACGGACCCGAAAGGCGCCAGTCGCCCTGGCGATCAGGGTCACGGTGGCGGCGGTCGCCGCATATGCGATAGCGACAGAAGCCGGAAACGCAAGACGAGAAGGATGGCGTAGACCGCGGTTCCGACGGAAAGTCCAACCCAGACGCCGACCGCGCCAAGTTCGGTTTGGAAGCCGAGCCAGCATGCGCAGGTGAACCCGATCAGCCAGTAACTGACGGTCGCAAACAACAGCGGCACCCGGGTGTCGTTCATGCCGCGCAGCGCGCCGGCGGCGACCGTCTGGATACCGTCGGCGACGAAGAAGGTCGAGCCGATCAACAGCAGCGTTGCGGTCAGTTGCGCCGTCGCGTCGGTGGCCTCGCCCAGAAAAACTTGCGCAATCGCAGAGCGTCCGAAAATCACCAGCAGCGTCATGATCGACATAAAGACAATGCCAAGGCCGATTGCGACAAACCCAGCGCGATTGACGGCCGGCGCATTCCCGCCTCCGACGGCATGGCCGACCCGAATGGTCGCTGCCATCCCGATGCCGAACGGCACCATGAACAGGACGGCGGCGACCTGCAGCGCGATCTGATGCGCCGCGAGTGCCGTCGTGCTGATCAGCCCCATCAACAATCCGGCGGCGCCGAACAGGCCGTACTCAAGCAGGAAGGAGAGCGAAATCGGTGCGCCGACGATGACGAGTTGCCGCATCAACTGCCAGTCGATGCGCCAGATGCGGCCGAGCGCGTGGTATTTCCGAAACGGCCGGCGGCGGTAAGTGAACCACAGGCCCACGAGGAACGTGCCGAGATTGACCATCGAGGTCGCAAGCCCGGCGCCGAACAGCCCGAGCTGCGGCAGTCCCGCTTCGCCGTAGAGCAAGAGATAGACTAGCAGTGCGTTGGCCGGGATCGCAGCGAGCGTGATCCACAGGATCGGCTCCGGCCGGTTGACCGCGCTCATGAAGCCGCGGATCGCCAGAAACCACAGCGCCGGCAGTATGCCCCAGACGAGGCCGAACAGATATTGCTGCGCGAGCTGCGCGGCCATCGGCGCCTGACCGAGCGCGAGCAATATCTGCTCGCCGCGGAAGGGAAGTGCCATCAGCGGCAGAGCCATGAACAGCGCGGCCCACAGGCCGACCCGGAGCGAACGCCGCACCAGACGCGGATTACGCGCGCCGAATGCCTGGGCGGCCAATGGCGCCACCGCAGATACCAGTCCCATTCCAAACGTGAAGCTGACGAAGAAGACGGTATGCGCCAGTGACGCCGCGGCGACGGCGTCGCTGCCGAGACGTCCGATGAAGGCGAGATCGGTCGTCATCATCGCGATTTGACCGAGCTGCGTCAGCGCAAGCGGCACGGCCAGCTTGAGCGTTTCGGCAAGCTCGAGCGTGAGATGATGGGCGGCTGCATTCGCAGCCGCAGGCGGTGCGATCGAATCCGATTCGATTTTTTCGAGGGAAATCATCAAGGCAGATTAGTACCACCGCACGCCGAAAAAGTGGCCGCCGCGCTGCGATCTATCGGCTTGAGCATGATCTCCGCGCAAACGCTTTGCGTTTGTCGCGAGGGAAAACCGGTGCCCACTTTTTCCGGATCATGCTCTAGGCGCCGCGAACCCGCTCCGGTACCCGCGTGATTTTCGCGCCCAGCGCGTTGAGCCGTTCCTCGATCCGCTCGTAGCCGCGTTCGATCTGGTCGGCATTGTTGATCGTTGAGGTACCTTCGGCGGCGACCGCGGCGAGCAGCATGGCCATCCCGGCGCGGATGTCGGGGGATGTCATCAGCGCGCCGCGCAGCCGGCTGGGGCCGGCCACGATCGCCCGGTGCGGGTCGCACAGCACGATACGCGCGCCCATCGAGATCAGCTTGTCGACGAAGAACATCCGCGACTCGAACATCTTTTCGAACATCAGGATGACGCCATCGCATTGCGTCGCGGTGACGATGGCGATCGACATCAGATCGGCGGGGAACGCCGGCCACGGCTGATCTTCGAGTTTCGGCACGTGGCCGCCGAAATCGTCCTGGATCTTCATGGTCTGGCCCGACGGCACCACGAGGTCGTCGCCTTCGATGCCGCAGACGATCCCGAGCCGTTCAAAGCCCATCAGGATCGAGCGCAGATGCTCGATACCGGCGCGCGCGATGCGAAGCGGCGAACGCGTCACCGCTGCGAGCCCGATCAGTGAGCCGACCTCGATATGGTCGGGCTGGATCGCGTAGCGCCCGGCGCCAAGCGTCGCCGGTCCGTGCACGATAATGGTGTTGGTGCCGACGCCCTCGATCCGGGCGCCGAGCCCGACCAGGAAATGCGCGAGGTCCTGCACATGCGGCTCGGAAGCGGCATTACGCAGATGGGTGGTGCCATGGGCGCCCACGGCGGCGATCAGCGCGTTTTCGGTCGCAGTCACGCTGGGCTCGTCGAGGAACACGTCGGCGCCCTTCAGGCGATGGCTGCGG
>JBJMTR010000052.1:0-12185 GCA_045811565.1 Bradyrhizobium sp. | reverse complement strand
GCCGATGGCAAGCCGTTCCGCGTCCCCGCCTTGCCGGTGCAGTGGAACGGCGCCAATATCGGCGAAGGATTGAAAGTGCCGGTGCTCGGCGCCGATACGGAGTCGGTTCGCGCCGAACTCGAACCGACAGGATTTTCTTCAACCGGAAACGCTGCTTGAGGCCCGACATGACCCGCGTTCAAGACGTTTATCCCGACAACAAGGTAAGCTTGCGCGAAGTGGGGCTGCGCGATGGCCTGCAACTCGTGAAGACCTTCCCGCCGACTCCTGCAAAACAGCGCTGGATCCGCGACGAATATGCCGCCGGCGTCCGGCATTTCGAGGTTGGCTCGTTCCTGCCTGCAAAGACATTTCCGCAATTCGCCGACGTCCGCGATATCGTGCAGACCATTGCAGCGCTATCAGGCGCACACGGCATCGCGCTGGCGCTGAACGAGCGCGGCGTCAACGAGGCGTTGGCGTCCGGCGTTGCCGAAGTGGCGTCGGTTGTCTCGGCCACTGAAGAGCACAGTCAGGCCAATGCCAACCGCTCACGCGAATCGGCCATCGCCAACGTCAAGCGGCTCTGTGAACTGCGCGACGCCAGTTCGCACAGGCCCATCGTCAATGCCGCGATATCGATGGCGTTGGGCTGTTCGATCGTTGGGCCCGTTGATCCCAGGGAAGTGCTAGGGATCACCGAAAGATTGTACGAGATCGGCGTCGATATGGTCGCCATCGCCGACACCGTCGGCTATGCCGGACCGAAGCAGGTTGGCGAACTGACGAAGGCGGCGGTGAGGATCGCAGGATCAAAGCCGGTCTGCGTTCACCTGCACGACACCCGAGGCATGGGCATCGCCAACGCGTCCGCCGCGCTCGACGCCGGCGCGCGCGTGCTCGATGGATCGCTGGGCGGCCTTGGTGGCTGCCCGTTCGCGCCCGGCGCCACTGGAAATGTCGTGTTCGAGGACCTCGTCTTCCTTTGCGAGAGCAAGGGATTTTCGACCGGTATCGATCTGGAAAAATTGATCGCGGTGCGTTCGATTCTGCGCTCGGAAATGCCGAACGAGCCGCTCTACGGTGGCCTCGCTCGCGCCGGGCTGCCGTGTGGCACGGCCGCCGAGGCGGCTTGATTAATAAGCTACGCGGCGAACTCCGCCACCCGCTCTCGCAGCTGGCTGCGGCGGTCCGGCGAACGCACCGGGATATATTCCACCGCCAAAAAATGTTCCGTCACGGTGACGCGCTCGACCACGGTGGTCCTCTCGACCGTCTCGCTCACTTCCGCAGCCGTAGCCTGAAGCGGCGTCGATTCGTTAGTCTCTTCAGGAACGAGCGGCGGCGACCGGATCGTTTCTGGAAACACACCGAATTCGCCCGCTACCTCCTGGAGCGGTTTCTGCTTGTCGGCCCAGTGCAGGGCCGTGTAGTCGAAGCCGTGCACAATGGTGGGTTTGACGACTTCGAAATAGGGCGAGATGTCGAAATCGCGCGGCATGTAGAGTGACGAATCGCGGATATGGAGGATTTCGCGCCGCGCCTTGCGGCTGGCGGCGCGGGTGATCTTGGGCAGGATCGGATAGCGCACGGCATCGAACGCTTGCGCAAGCAGCGCGGAGCAGATGATCTTGGTCGGATCGCCGGAGCCGAATGCGATCATGCGCCGCCGCCAGCGCTGCGGTATCGGAAGGGGAATCAAATAGCGCATCAGATCGACGATGTTCTTGGTGTCGTAACCGAAGCCGATCCGGTTGATCGCATAACGGCACACCGTGTTGCGGTCCTCGAAAGACAGGCCAACCGGACGGCACAGCCGGGTATGATAGGGATAATATTTGGATAGCGGCGCCGACGTCACGCCTTCGCCGATATTGGCCTCGATCAAAACATGCGCCTCGCCGTCGGGCTCGGCGGCACCATCGACTTCGCCGACGTAGAGCGCGGCATGCGACCAGGTGGACTGCGTGAGATATTTGATGATGCCGGAAATCCGGTTGTTGCCTTCGACCAGCAGCACATCGCCGGGCTGTATCACGCCGCGCAGATGTTCCGGATCGCTCGGCGTGAATGGCTCGTAGCCGGGGACTTCCTTTTGAAGGTAGCCCGCAATCAGCTTGCCGATGGTATCGAGCATAACGCCCATAAAACTCTCCCCCAACGGCTCTCCGGCCGCTTTTTTTGCTCCCTTATCATGGTCGCAAGCCGTTGCAATTTAGTTCATGCATGAGAGGGATCAATCATGATTGATAAACCATGATGGTTGCTGTGCAGCATCAGATGCGGCAAGGTTCGCTAGCTGTTCTTGTTTTCTTCAAGCCCGCGGAAACCATGACATGACAATGACCCGGCGCGACCTTCTGTCGGCGTCCGCGGCCCTGGCGGTGACGCCAGTGCTGGGCGGCAGGGTTTTTGCCGCGCCATTGCCGCGCGAGGCTGACATTGTGGTGGTCGGCGCGGGCGCCGCCGGGATTGCTGCGGCGCGGCGGGTCATGGCGGCTAACCGCAAGGTGATCGTGGTCGAGGCAGCGAGCCAGATCGGTGGCCGCTGCCAGACAGATAACTCGACCTTCGAAGTGCCGTTCGATCGCGGCGCGCGATGGATGCACAATCCCGAAACCAATCCGATGATCAAGCTCGCGCGCGCAGCGGGATTGGACGTCATGCCCGCGCCGTCGGGACAGAAAATTCGCATCGGCCGTCGCAATGCGCGGCCAGGCGAGACCGAAGAATTGCTCGCAGCCCTGGTGCGGGCCAACCGCGCCATCGACGATGCCTCGCGCAGGTTCGATGCCTCCTGCGCCTCGGTGCTGCCTAAGGATCTCGGCGACTGGGCAGGCACCGCGGAGTTCGTGCTTGGCGCCGATTTTTCGGGCAAGGACCTCAAGGACGTCTCGGTTGTCGACAAGGCGCGCGCGCAGGATCGCAACGCCGCGATTGCCTGCCGCCAGGGCTTGGGCACGCTGATCGCAAAGCTCGGCGAACAGGTCCCGCTGTCGCTATCGACGCCGGCGAGCCGCGTCTCATGGAGCAACCGCGACGTCGTGGTGGAAACACCGGCTGGCAAGATCGTGGCGCGCGCCGCCGTCGTCACTGTGTCGAGCAATGTGCTGGCCGCGGGCAATATCAAGTTCGCGCCCGATATCCCGAAGCGCGCGCTCGATGCCGCTGCAAAACTGAGCCTCGGGAGCTACGACCGCATCGCGTTGCAAATGCCCGGTAATCCGCTCGGCCTGGCCCGCGACGACATCCTCATCGAGCAGAGCAATTCGACGCGGACGGCGCTGCTCTACGCCAATATGGGATCGTCGTCGTTGTGTTCGATCGATGTCGCAGGCTCGTTCGGCCGCGATCTCTCCGCGCAAGGCGAGCAGGCGATGGTGGCGTTCGCGGTGGAATGGCTGACGAAACTGTTCGGCAGCGAAGCCGCCGCTGCAGTGAAGAAATCGAGCGCGACACGCTGGAACGCTTCACCATTTGTGCTGGGCGCGATGTCCGCGGCCGCCCCGGGCACGCAGTCGTCGCGGAAAATCCTGGCCGAGCCGATCGGCTGCATGTATCTCGCCGGCGAGGCCACCCATGAGACGCTGTGGGGCACCATCGATGGCGCCTGGGAAAGCGGCGAGCGCGCGGCCGAAGCCGCTCTGCGGCGGATCGGCGCACTGAAAGATATCGAGCCAGTGGGGTCCACCGGACGGGTACCGAAGCAACAGCGCCGCGCGCCGCCGGCCCGGTCCGCCATGCCGGGAGCGCCTGTCCATTGAAGCCGGTTTCACCGAGTGTGCGCGCTCCCGGGAGCGCCTGTCCATTGAAGCCGGTTTCACCGAGTGTTCACGCTCGCGGGAGCGCCGGTCCACTAACAGCGTCGCGGCCGAAGGCGCTGATCTCCTGGTCGAGCGGCAAGGATAGCGCATTTGCGCTGCACGAAGTCTGTCGCACGGGCGAATTCGAGATCGTCGGCGCGCTGACCACGGTGACCGAGACATTCGAGCGGGTGGCGATCCACGGCGTGCGGCAGGAGATTTTGCGCGCACAGTGCGACGCTGCAGGGTTGCCGCAGCGGATTATAACGATCCCTTACCCATGCCCGAATGCGATCTATGAAGCACGCATGGGCGAAGCCGTCGTGCAAGCCGTCGCCGATGGCGTCTCCCACATGATCTTCGGCGACCTGTTTTTGGCGGATATCCGGGCCTATCGCGAGCAGAAATTGGCCGGCACCGGCATTACGCCGGTGTTCCCGCTGTGGCAGCGGCCGACCTTGCCGTTGGCGCACGCGATGATTGCAAGCGGGCTGGAAGCCTATCTTGCCACTGTCGACCTGAAAAAACTGCCGGCGGATTTCGTCGGCCGCAAATTCGATTCGCAGTTATTGGCCGATCTGCCCGAGGGCATCGATCCCTGCGGCGAGAATGGCGAGTTTCATACTTGCGTGGTGGCGGGACCGATGTTTGCGCAGCGGCTTGCGGTCACGACCGCCGAATGCGTCGAGCGCGATGGCTATGCGTATTGCGATTTGGTGATGACAGAAAATCGTAGGGTGGTCTGAGCGAAGGGAGCCCACCAAACGATCTCGGCTCTTGAAACGGTGGGCACGGCGCAGGAGCGCCTTTGCCCACCCTTCGCACCTGCTTGCGCGGCACGACAACACAGCTGAGCAACGCCTTACACCGGTAGCCTCAACTCCATCAAATCCTTCGCAACGATAATCTTGCCCGAAAAATTCTTCTTCACGCCCTCGGTCCAGTTGTCATCCGTCACCAGCGGATCGTCTCCGGGGACGAAATGGCTCATTACCAGGACCTTCACGCCGGCAGCCGCGGCAACGCGACCGACGTCTTCGGTCGTGGTGTGGCTCTCCAGGAGATGCTTTTTCAGCGTGGCGCCGTTCTTGGCCTTGGCCACCAGGCGATCGATCGCGGGCAGATACATGCATTCATGCACCAGCACGTCGGCGCCCTTGGCGAATTCGGCCAGTTTTGGATTATAGGCTGTGTCGCTGGAAAACACGATTGTGCCGTCAGGGGTCTCGAACTTGTAGGCAAAATTGTCAACGATCGGCGGGTGCGGCGTGCGGAACGCCGTCACCTTGACATCGGAGGTCTGCAGCACCACGCCGTCCTCGGTGATGTCTTTCGCGATCAGCAATTTACGCGGATCGGGGCGGCCTTCGTCATCGATCCTCGTCTCGACGTCGAACTTGTTCAGCTCCCAGAAAGATTTCGTCATCGTCTCGATGCCTTTCGGGCCAAACGAATTGATCGGCGTCGAAAGGCCGGCAACCCAGGCGTTGTAGAACAGGTTGCCGTATTCGAGATTGTGATCGGAATGGTGGTGTGTGATGAAGATGTATCTCACCGACGGAATTGGTACGCCGGCATCGACAAGCCGACGGCTGACGCCGATGCCGCAGTCGACCACGAAAGGCGTTTCGTTGACCATGACAAGGTTGGCGGGATTGGATGCGCCAAGGCCGACGCGCGGCCCGCCCTTGGTACCGAGGAAAATGATGCGCGTGCGCGGTTTTGCGGGCGTTTGCGCAAACGCAGTTGGAGCGGCGAGCACGCCGGCGCTCGCCAGCGACAATTTCAGGGCATGGCGACGGCTGATCAAGGAACTCTCCCCAAAGTTTTTGTATATTGACGCAGCCTAGCGCCCGCGAAGCAGCCCGTCGAGCGCCGGCAGACCCACAATCACCGCCGCTGCGATCAGGGCGTAGCAGATCGCGCGAAACACCGGCTCGCTGGACTTGCCGAACAGCGAGGCGCCGAACCAGACGCCGATGCCGTAGACCGGGCCAACCACGAAGGAGAACTTGATCGCGTCAGCCGTGATCAAGCCGGTCAGGAAATAGCTGATGACGGAAAAGAAGTCCGAGGCGCCGAAGAACAGTACGATGTTGGCGCGCGCGGTTATCGACGCAATCGGCCGGCCGAGCCAGTAGCCGACGATCGGCGGTCCGCCGGTCTGCGCCAGGCCGCTGCAAAAGCCGGAGAGGCCGCCGATCCCGATGGAGATCGTCGCGTGGTCGTTGCCGCGGTAGCGCCAGCCCGAGAGCAGTAGCGCCAGCAGCGCGGCGACGAAGCCGGAGATGATCCAGCGCGTGGTAACGGGATCGAGCCGGCTGAGAAAATAAGTGCCGATCGGCACGCCGACCAGCGCGCCGGCGACCATGACCGCGGTGGCCTTGCGGTCTGCCTGTTTCCAGGCGTTTGGCACCAGCGGCGCCGCCGCGACGAAATCGATGATCAGCAACAATGCGGCGACCAGTCGCGGCGCCGCGATGCTGCTCGCCAGCGGCATGAAAATCAGCGCCGAGCCAAAACCGGAAAACCCGCGCGCCGTTCCCGAGACAAAAGCGATCGCGCCGATCGCAATGGCGGCATTGAGGTTAACGTCGGAAGGGATGAGACCGAACGGGCTCATCTTTATATCTTGAGCATGACGTTATCCGAAAACCGCGTCACTTTTCGGCATCATGCCCGCAGCGTGCCGCCGGTCTTCTTTGTCACCTCGGCAACGATCTTCGCCGCTACCGCGTCGATCTCCTGATCGGTGAGCGTCTTCTCGCGCGGCTGGATGGTCACCGCGATCGCGATCGACTTTTTGGTCTGGTCGATGCCCTTGCCTTCATAGACGTCGAACACCGTGACATCCGTGATCAGCTTCCTGTCCGCGCCCTGCGCCGCGCGAACGATATCACCGGCCTTCACGCCGCGGTCGACGATGAAAGCGAAATCACGCGATACCGGCTGGAACGCGGAGAGTTCAAGCACCGGCCTGGCGCGGGTCGGCTTCCGCTTGGCCTCGGGGATACGGTCGAGGATCGCCTCGAACGCAATCAACGGGCCATCGGCGCCGAGCACCTCCAGCGCGCGCGGGTGCAATTCGCCGAAATATCCAAGCACGTTTTGCGGGCCGATCTGGATGGTGCCTGAACGTCCCGGGTGCAGCCAGTTCGCGCCACCCGGCACGATCTGCAGCGCCTGCATCGGCGCGCCGGCCGCCGCCAGCACCGCCAACGCATCGGCCTTGGCGTCGAGCGCGTCCGCCGTCGCCGAGCCCGACCAATGCCGTCCGATGCCTTTCGAGGATGCAAAGCCGTGGCGCACGCCTGACGCCGCGACCAGCTGGTCCTCAGGCTTATCGCCGCGAAACACCTGGCCGACCTCGAACAGCGCGACATCCGGAAAGCCACGGTTGGCGTTGGCCTGCGCGGCGGCGATAAGGCCCGGCAGGAGAGACGGCCGCATGTCCGACAGATCGGATGCAATGGGATTGGCGAGCGCGAGCTCCCCCTGCCCGCCGCCGAACAGTTCGGCCGCGGGCTTCGAGATAAACGACCACGTCACCGCCTCGACCATGCCGCGCGCAGCGAGCGCGCGCTTGGCGCGGCGGGTGCGCAGCTGAATCGGCGTGAGGATCGGTTTGCGTGGTTCGTCGCCGCGCTCGAACGGCGTCATTGGCACCTTGTCGACGCCGACAATGCGGACGATTTCCTCGACAATGTCGGCTTTGCCGTGCACGTCGGTGCGCCAGGAGGGCACCGCGACCTTCGCGATCGGGCCGCTGCCGGCCACCATGAACCCGAGATGGGTAAGGATCCGCTTCATCTCGACCAGCGGCACCTCGATGCCAGCGAGGCGCTTGACCTCGCTGAGCGGGAAGTCGATGACGCGGTCCTCGCCAAAGGGATTGCCGACGACGACATTCTCCGACGGCGTGCCGCCGCACATTTCCATCACGAGCCTGGTCGCAAGCTCCAGCCCCGGCACCATGAAGGCGGGATCGACGCCGCGCTCGAAACGGTAGCGCGCATCCGAATTGATGCCGAGCTTGCGCCCGGTCTGGGCGATGTTGATCTCGTTCCACAGCGCCGATTCGATCAGGACGTCGGTGGTGTTCTCGTCGCAGCCGGAAGCCTCGCCGCCCATGATGCCGGCAAGCGACTCCACGCCGTGCTCGTCTGATATGACGCAGACCCCGCTGTCCAGCGTATAGGTGCGGCCATCGAGCGCCAGCAATGTCTCCCCGTCGCGTGCGCGGCGCACCGTGAGATTGCCCCTCACCTTCCTGGCGTCGAACACGTGCAACGGACGGGCGCGGTCGTAGGTCATGAAGTTGGTGATATCGACCAGTGCGTTGATCGGACGCAGGCCGATCGAGGTGAGCCGCTTCTGCAGCCATTCCGGCGACGGACCATTTTTCACGCCGCGCACCAGCCGCAGCGCAAAGCCCGGACACAGCGTGGCGTCTTCCACCGTTACCTTCACCGGACAGGGGAATTCACCCTTGATCGGCTTGATCGCGGGATCTTTGAGCTTGCCCATATCGGCAGCGGAGAGATCGCGCGCGATGCCGTGCACGCCGGTGCAATCCGGCCGGTTCGGCGTCAGGTTGATCTCCAGCACGGGATCGCCGAGCCCCGCCCATTCCGCATAGCCCGCGCCGACGGGCGCATCGGCCGGCAATTCCATGATGCCGTCATGGTCCTCGGAGATCTGCAACTCGGCCGCCGAGCACAGCATGCCGCGGCTCTCGACGCCCCTGATGGTGCCGACGCCGAGCGTGATGTTCTTGCCGGGGATGAAGGTGCCGGGGGCTGAGAACACGCTGATCAGGCCCGCGCGTGCATTCGGTGCGCCGCAGACGACCTGCACCGCCGCACCGCCGTGGCCGGTATCGACCATGCAGACGCGCAGCCGATCCGCATTGGGATGCTGCTCGGCCGAGATCACGCGCGCGATCGTGAAGGGTTGAAGCGCCTTCGCCTTGTCCTCGATGTTTTCGACCTCGAGCCCGATCATGGTGAGCTTGTCGGCAAGCTTTTCCAGCGGCTCGTCGGTGTCGAGATGTTCCTTCAGCCAGGAGAGGGTGAATTTCATTGGGCTGCTCTTTGATCGGCGAAAACCTCAACCAAACGAAAACGCTCGCACATCAGCATCATGTCGTCGCTGAAGCGGCCCTGCCGGCTGAAATAATTTCGGTGCGCCTGCCGCCAATAGGCGAGGCTGCAGTCGCCTTCGCCCTCTTCGTAGGCGAAAGCAGCGTCGACTTCGTTGTAACGGCGGTAGCTCACTTCGGTCGACTCGATCACGCAACGCGGCGTGCCGTGGCTATCGAGTACGATCCAGCGTTCGCCGGGCCTGGATGTGTTGGGCTCGTCTTCGGTGGAGCAGGTCGCGGTCTTCAGGCCGTTCATCACGAGGTCGAGCAATTCATCGGCCAGCTCCGGCCCGTCGCCGAAAGCGAAGGAGCGCAAGCCCTGATAGTTGGCAGGGACAGCACTCACGAACTCAATCCTCCCGCCAGGGTCGGGACGTCGAGCGGCTTGAAGCCGTAATGCGAGAGCCAGCGCACGTCGCTCTCGAACAACTGCCGGAGATCAGCGATGCCGTATTTCAGCATCGCGATGCGGTCGATGCCCATGCCCCAGGCGAAGCCCTGATAGACATCGGGATCGATGCCGCAGGCGCGCAGCACGTTGGAGTGCACCATGCCGCAGCCCAGAATCTCCAACCAATCCTCGCCTTCGCCAAAGCGGATTTCGCCCTTGTCGCGGCGGCACTGGATGTCGACTTCGAGCGAGGGCTCGGTGAACGGGAAGAACGAGGGCCGGAACCGCATGTTGATGTGATCGACCTCGAAGAACGCCTTGCAGAACTCGTGCAGGATCCATTTGAGGTGGCCCAGATGCGAGCCCTTGTCGATAACGAGGCCTTCGACCTGGTGAAACTGCGGCGTATGGGTCGCATCCGAATCGATGCGATAGGTGCGGCCCGGACAGACCACGCGGATCGGCGGCTTTTGTGTCAGCATGGTGCGCACCTGCACCGGCGAGGTGTGGGTGCGCAACAGCATGCGCGAACCATCTTCCTTGGGGTTGAAGAAGAAGGTGTCGTGCATCTCCCGCGCCGGATGTCCCTCGGGAAAATTGAGCTTGGTGAAATTGTAATCGTCGGTCTCGATGTCGGGGCCTTCGGCGATCAAGAATCCCATATCGGCGAAGATCGTCGTCAGCTCGTCCATCACCTGACTAAGCGGATGGATCCGGCCCAGCTCGGCAGGCGTCTCGCGCAGCGGCAGCGTGACATCGATGGTCTCTGAGGCGAGGCGGGCGTCGAGCGCCGCCGATTTGAGGATCTCGCGACGCGCGGTCAGCGCCTGCGTGACCTTGTCCTTGGCGAGGTTGATCTTCGCACCTTCCGTCTTGCGTTCGTCCGGCGACATCTTGCCGAGCGTCGCGAGCAGCGCGGAGATAGAGCCTTTCTTGCCGAGCGATGCGACGCGTACGGCTTCAAGGGCCGCTTCGTCGCCGGCGTCAGCGATCTGGCTGAGGATTTGAGATTCGAGTTGAGCGAGATCGGACATGGCGAGGGGTGCCTTTTGGGGAACGCGCGCTCGCAGTCCATACGGGACTGTCATCATCCGCGAAAGCGGATGATCCAGTAACCCCCGGGGTCAA
Source organism: Bradyrhizobium sp. (assembly GCA_045811565.1). GTDB lineage: Bacteria > Pseudomonadota > Alphaproteobacteria > Rhizobiales > Xanthobacteraceae > Bradyrhizobium. The sequence continues at coordinate 1,741 of JBJMTR010000052.1, read as the reverse complement.
TATGTCGGTCGGCGGTTACTGGATGCCCCGCCTGCGCGGGGTATGACACCGGAATTGCAAGACGCCGCAGCGATTGCGAATCAGGCCGCCAGCGCGGCCTTTGCCTTCTCGGCGATCGCCTGGAACGCCGCCGGCTCGTGGATCGCGAGATCCGACAGCACCTTGCGGTCGACCGTGATGCCCGACTTCGAGAGCCCGTTGATAAAGACGCTGTAGGTCATCCCGAACGGACGCACCGCGGCGTTAAGGCGCTGAATCCAGAGCGCGCGGAACGTGCGCTTCTTGCGCTTGCGGTCACGAAACGCATATTGCCCGGCCTTCTCGACCGCGGCTTTCGCAGCGCGGATGGTATTCTTACGGCGGCCGTAAAAACCTTTTGCGGCTTTGTAGACTTTCTTGTGCTTGGCGTGAGAGGTCACACCGCGTTTCACGCGAGACATGACTTAAATCCTTGATCTGAACAGAGGTGACGGGTCGCCGCGCGGACGCGGCTCGGCTTGCGATGGCGCGAACGCGATCAGGCGTTCGGCAAGAAGTACTTCTTGACGTTGTCGCCGTCGGTCTTGAACAGCACGCGGGTGCCGCGGAGCTGACGAATCTGCTTCGTCGTCCGCTTGATCATGCCGTGGCGCTTGCCGCGCTGGGCGTGCATCACTTTGCCGGTGGCAGTCACCTTGAAGCGCTTTTTGGCGCCTGACTTGGTCTTCAGCTTGGGCATTTGGCTCTCCTGTTGCACAGCACGAAACCGCCCAGTAAAGGCGTCCGGCCGGCTAAAATGCTCGTTAGAGCGTTGGAAGTGCTCAGGTTTTTTCCGAGATGAAACAACCCGCACAGCATCGCCACGGCAGCCCTTGATCAGCCGGGCGACGAAGGCTGCGCTTATGGCAGAGCCAGGACAGATTGGCAATGTGGAACTCGGGAACTTCCCTTTTCCGGCACTGTTTCCCCGCAGTTCTGAGAAAGTGCAATACCGATGTCAGTTCCAAGGGCGCTGTTTGCCGGCAATTCTTGCTTGCGCTTACTCCGATCGGTCATCGTGGTGGTCGCGCTATTCGCCGCAATTCCCGACGCGGCTGAGGCCAGGAGCCGGTCTCGAACGGGCGTGCCCCCAGCTGGGTATGACGGGTACTGGAACGTCCTGATCATTACCCTCGCCGGCGCCTGCAACCGCACCTACAGTTTTCCGGTGACGATTTCGGGCGGCCGGGTCTTCGGCGGCGGCGGGGCTCGCGTCTCCGGCCGCGTCGGACGCGGCGGCGCCGTGGCGGTTAGTGTCTCGGCCGGCAATTCCTATGCAAGCGGCAGCGGGCGGCTTGGTGCAACATCCGGCGGCGGACGCTGGTCCGGTCGAGGATCATTTGGCGTCTGCGCCGGCCGCTGGCAGGCCGCGCGGTCATAGTTCTGCAAAGGGAAACGGCCCGTCAGATCGTCGGGCGGGCCGTTCCCCTGCATCGATCACAATTAGAATCAGCGCGGCGCCAGCACCATCACGACCTGACGGCCCTCGAATCGCGCGTCCTGCTCAACCTTGGCGTATTCCGCGACGTCGGCCTTGACCTTGTCGAGAAGCTTGGTGCCGATTTCCTGGTGCGCCATTTCGCGACCACGGTAACGCAAGGTGATCTTGACCTTGTCGCCTTCCTCGAAGAACCGCTGCATCGCGCGCATCTTCACGTCGTAATCGTGATCGTCGATCATCGGCCGCAGCTTGATCTCCTTGATCTCGACGACCTTCTGCTTC
>JBJMTR010000051.1:0-3483 GCA_045811565.1 Bradyrhizobium sp. | reverse complement strand
GGGCGCATCACGCTCGGCGTGCTGGTGCTCCAGGACATTTTTGCGATCCTGTTCCTCGCGGTGCAGCCGAGCCTGGACAATCTCCAGATCGGCATCGTCCTTCTCTCGATCGGCCGCGTCGGCGTGCTGGTGGTTACCGCTATGGTGCTCAGCCGCTATGTCCTGCCGCGGCTGTTTCACCAGATCGCGCGCCGCCCGGAGCTGATCCTGCTTGGCGCGCTGGCGTGGTGCTTCCTGATCGGCGAGATCGCGGAGAAGCTGCATCTGTCGCGCGAGATGGGATCGCTGGTCGCCGGCGTATCGCTATCGACATTTCCCTATGCGCTCGATGTCACTGCGAAAGTGACGACGCTGCGCGATTTCTTCATCACGCTGTTCTTCGTGGCGCTGGGCATGACGATCCCCGTTCCCGGCCTGTCGGTGATCGGGCTGGCGCTGATCATTGCCGCCTTTACGGTCGTCAGCCGCGTACTGACGACCTTTACGCCGCTTTATTTGTTGAGGCAGGGCCTGCGCGCCAGTCTGCTGCCGGCGATCAATCTGGCGCAGATCTCCGAATTCTCGCTGGTGGTGATCCAGACCGGGATTGCCGCAGGCCATATCAGGACGGAGACCGCGAGCGCGGCATCTTTCGCCTTCGTGGTTCTGGCGGTCCTGAGCACGTTCGTGATGGTACGCAGCGACCAGATCACGCGCCTTCTCATCGGCCCGTTGAAGCGGATCGGTATCCGTGATCTCGACCATGTCCATGCCACGGAAGCGGCCCACGAAGGTGGTCACGGCGAGATACGTCGGATCGTGATTTTGGGATTTTACCGTGCCGCCAGCGCCTTGCTAAGCCAGATCCAGCAGCAGAATGAATCGCTGCTCGACCAGATCAGCGTGATCGATTTCAACCCGGTCGTGTTCAGGACGTTGACGGATCGGGGCCTGCACGTGATCTACGGCGATATCAGCAACGTCGATACGCTGGTGCATGCCGGTATCGGCAAGGCCGAGATCATCATCCTGAGCGTGCCCGACTCGCTTCTGGTCGGCGCCAGCAACGAGAAATTGGTCCGCCACGTCCGCACGCTGAACCCTACCGCCAAGATTGTTGCAGCCGCCGACTTGCTGTCTGACGTGAACGATCTCTACGCGGCCGGCGCCGATTACGTGACCGTGACGCGCATCAGCGATGCCCACGAGCTGTTCTCGGTGATCGAGGCTGCGGATGCCGGCCTCCTGGAGGACAAGCGCGCCGAGATGGACGCGCAGCTCAGCGAACGCCGCGAGGTGTTGCCATGAGGGCCCGTGATTGTTCCGCAGACGGCCCTCCCTGGCCCGTGTCACTACCGCCGGCAGGGCCATTCTGGCGTCCCTGGCGGCGACGTCCTAAATCTATGCATTGATGCTGGCGCGCGGTGCCGAGTCCGGCTAATGCACTTCCAGCAAAAAACGAGATTGTGGGAAGATGGCCGATACGATCCAGGAAGTTCTGCAAGCCTTTGCCATGGGTGAGCTCGTCGTCGTCACCGATGATGACGACCGGGAAGGCGAGGGCGATTTGATCGTCGCGGCGTCGCTGTGCACCGCCGAGAAGATGGCATTCATCATCCGCCACACCTCGGGCATCGTCTGTGCCCCGATCACCACCGAAGACGCCCGCCGGCTGCGGCTCGATCCGATGGTGGCGCATAACGAGTCGAGCCACACCACCGCTTTTACGGTTTCGATCGATTACAAGCCCGACGGCGGAACGGGGATTTCGGCAGAGGAGCGCGCCTCGTGCTGCCGCGCGCTGGCCAATCCAAATGCCGGCGCCAATGATTTTGCCCGGCCGGGCCACATCTTTCCGCTGATCGCCCGCGATGGCGGGGTGCTGCTGCGCTCCGGCCATACCGAGGCCGCGGTCGATCTGTGCAAGCTCTCCGGGCTGCCGCCGGTAGGCGTCATCAGTGAATTGATGAACGACGACGGCACGGTGATGAAGGGCGAGCAGGTCGTGCGCTTCGCCGCCGCGCATAAGCTCAGGCATGTCACGATCGCTGATATGATCGCCTATCGCCAGGCGCGCGAGAAGCTGATCGAGCGGGTCGCGACGTTTACGACGGACAGCCCGATCGGGCCGCTGCAGGGTTATGCCTATCGCTCACCGTTCGACGAGATCGCGCACGTCGCCTTCGTCTATAACGGGATCGGTGACGGCAAGAACGTGCTGACGCGGCTGCACAAGCCCAATATCGTCAAGGACCTCTTCACCGGCCAGGCGCGGATGCAAATCGTGCTGCAGCATTTCCAAAAAGCCGGCCGCGGCGTGCTGGTCTATTTGCGCGATGGCGCCGCCGGCGTTCCCGTCGAGCCGGTGGGCGAGTTGAAGACCGCGGAAGCCGATCGCCACAGGCAATGGCGCGAGGTCGGTGTCGGCGCGCAAATCCTGCGCGACCTCGGCATCACGTCGATCCGGCATCTGACGTCGTCGGTACATGATTACAAGGGACTCTCCGGCTTCGGCATCGAGATCGTCTCCAACGAGCGCCTCGAGACCTAGACCGCTTTTTGTCATTCCGGATGGTGCGCAAGCACCAGGCCTCAGATGCGCAATTGCACGTCGGGGAATCTCGAGGTTCCGGGTTCGCGCTATCGGCGCCCCGGAATGATGGCATCCAATCCAATTGCGCTCCCGTCATTAGCGCTCTAACTTGTCGGACAACTGATAAGACAGCGATGCGAAAGGAATTCTCATGAGCGTTCGCCCTCAGACCAAGGACAAGCCGGCGGCGGCTACCTTCCAGTGGGACGATCCATTCCTGCTCGACGAGCAGCTCACCGAAGATGAGCGCATGATCCGCGACACCGCGCGTGCCTATGCGCAGGACAAGCTGCTGCCGCGCGTCATCAAAGCCTATCTCGAGGAAAAGACCGACCGTGAGATTTTCAACGAGATGGGTGAGCTCGGCCTGATCGGTATCACGCTGCCGGAGGAATATGGCTGCGCCAATGCGAGCTACGTCGCCTATGGCCTCGTCGCGCGCGAGATCGAGCGGGTGGATTCCGGCTATCGCTCGATGAACTCGGTGCAGTCGTCGCTGGTGATGTACCCGATCTATGCCTACGGCGACGAGAACCAGCGCAAGAAGTATCTGCCCAGGCTTGCCACCGGCGAGTGGGTCGGCTGCTTCGGCCTGACCGAGCCCGATGCCGGGTCCGATCCCGGCGGCATGAAGACCCGCGCCGAGAAGGTGTCTGACGGCTACCGCCTCACCGGCAGCAAGATGTGGATCTCGAATGCGCCGATCGCCGACGTGTTCGTGGTGTGGGCGAAATCGGCCGAGCACAAGAACCAGATCCGCGGCTTAATTCTCGAAAAGGGCATGAAGGGCCTGTCGGCGCCGAAGGTCGGCGGCAAGTTGTCATTGCGTGCCTCCATTACCGGCGAGATCGTGATGGATGGCGTGGTGGTCCCGGAGAGCGCGCTATTGCCCAACGTGTCCGGCCTGAAGG
>JBJMTR010000050.1:0-13885 GCA_045811565.1 Bradyrhizobium sp. | reverse complement strand
TGGCAGCAGGATGAAGAAGTAAGCGAAATAGCAGAAGGTGAGGATACGCGCGGCAATTACATAGACGCCTTCCGGCGGCTGCGCGCCGAGATAGCCGAGCCCGATGCAGACGACGACGAAGATCCAGAAGAATTGCTTTGCCAGCGGGCGGTACTTCGACGACCTGGTCTTGGCACTATCGAGCCAGGGCAGGAATGCCAACACGAGAATCGCCGAGAACATCGCGATGACCCCGGCGAGCTTATTGGGGATCGAGCGAAGGATTGCGTAGAACGGCAGGTAGTACCATTCGGGCACGATGTGTGCGGGCGTTACGCCCGGATTGGCCGGGATGTAGTTGTCGGCCTCGCCGAGATAATTCGGCATGTAGAAGATGAACCAGGCGAAGAAGATCAGGAAGCAGGAGACGCCGAATGCATCCTTGATGGTCGCATAAGGCGTGAACGGCACGGTATCCTTCTCGGTCTTGGCCTCAACGCCGGCCGGATTGTTCTGGCCCGCCACATGCAGCGCCCAGATGTGCAGCACGACCACGCCGGCGATCACGAACGGCAACAGATAATGCAGCGAGAAGAAGCGGTTCAGCGTCGGGTTGCCGACCGCATAGCCGCCCCACAGCAACGTCACGATGCTTTCGCCGAAATAAGGTACGGCGGAGAACAGATTGGTGATCACGGTCGCGCCCCAGAAGCTCATCTGGCCCCACGGCAGCACGTAACCCATGAAGCCCGTCGCCATCATCAGGAGGTAGATGATGACACCGAGGATCCAGAGTACTTCACGCGGCTCCTTGTACGACCCGTAATAGATACCGCGGAACATGTGGACGTACACGGCCAAGAAGAACATCGAGGCACCGCTGGCGTGCATGTTGCGCAGCAGCCAGCCGTAATTCACGTCGCGGACGATGCTTTCAACCGACTTGAAGGCGAAATCGGCGTGCGGTGTGTAGTGCATCGCCAGTATCACGCCGGTCAGGATCTGCAGCGCCAGCATCATTGAAAGGATGGCGCCGAAGGTCCACCAGTAGTTCAGGTTGCGCGGGGTCGGATAGGCTACGAATGAGGAGTGGACGAGGCCCATGATCGGGAGGCGCCGTTCGATCCACTTCAAGGCGGGGTTGGTCGGCTGGAAATCGGATGGTCCGCTCATTGATGCGATCCTGAGGAGGTAAAACGACGCGCGAATGGTCCGGATCAGGGTCTAAGTCTCGGAGGCCCCGAGACTTAGCCAATCTGGATTTTGGTATCGGAAACGAACTGGTAGGGTGGCACCGCCAGGTTGGCAGGCGCGGGTCCCTGACGGATCCGGCCCGAAGTGTCATACTGCGAACCGTGGCAGGGGCAGAAGAACCCGTCGTAATTGCCCTCATGGGCGATCGGGATGCAGCCGAGGTGGGTGCAGATGCCGATCACGACCAGCCACTGGTCATGGCCGTCCTTGACGCGAGCCTCGTCGGACTGCGGATCGGGCAGGCTCGAGACCGCCACGCTGCGGGCCTCGTCGATCTGCTTCTTAGTGCGGTGGCTGATGTAAATCGGCTTGCCGCGCCAGAACACCTTGATGTCCTGTCCCTCAGCGATCGGCGTGAGATCGACCTCTATCGGCGCGCCGGCCGCAACGGTCGCAGCATCGGGGTTCATCTGGGCGATGAATGGCCAGACCGTGGCCGCTGTGCCGACCGCCGCGACGGCGCCCGTTGCAACAAAAAGGAAATCACGGCGTGTCGGATGGTCCGCCGAAGACGCTGTCGTCACGATTCCAAACCCTTTCATATCTGCAGCCGGCGGAACCGCCCGAAGTCGCGGAAACCGGACCGGGTGGCTGCCGGCGCCCGCGGCCCCCGCGGCGGCAGAAAGACCGCTTTTCCCTCCCCCAATCCGGCGGAACAGCAGTCCAGAATCGTTCTATTGGCACCCTTGCCGGGCGAGCGCAAGCCCGCTATCCGCTCGCAAACGTGCAATGCACTAATTCCCCGGCAAGCGACGTTTTATTGAGACATTCATCAGAACTTAACGAGCGCCACGCCGATGCAGATCGCCCTCTTCCAGCCCGATATTCCGCAGAACACCGGAACGATTCTGCGGCTGTGCGCATGCCTGGATGTCGCGGCCCACATTATCGAGCCGGCGGGCTTTGCCATTTCCGACCGGCGCTTCCGTCGCGCCGGTATGGACTATCTCGATCATGTGAGCTTGATGCGGCACGACTCATGGTCAAAGTTCGAGCAATGGCGTAACGAGGCGGGATATCGCCTGGTCCTCTTCACGACCAAGGTCGCGAGTTCCTATCTGGATTATCGCTACACGCCGTCTGACATCCTGCTGTTCGGACGCGAATCCGCAGGGGTCACGGCCGAGGTCGCCGCCGCCGCCGACGCGCGGCTGGCGATCCCGATCAAGGAGGGGCTGCGCTCGCTCAATCTCGCGATGGCGGCCGCCTTGGCGCTCGGTGAGGCGCTGCGGCAAACCCGTTCCGGAATTTAAGGATAATTGGTGAGTTACGCGGTTAAGGAAATCTTTCTGACGTTGCAGGGTGAAGGCGCCCACGCGGGCCGTGCGGCAGTATTTTGCCGCTTCGCCGGCTGCAACCTCTGGAGCGGCCGCGAGCCGGACCGCGCCATCGCGACCTGCCAATTTTGCGACACCGATTTCGTCGGCACCGACGGTACCCTCGGCGGCCGCTATGCGACGGCCGACAAACTCGCCGACACCGTCGCGGCGCAATGGACCGGCGAGACCAAGAACCGCTATGTGGTGCTGACCGGCGGCGAGCCGCTGTTACAGGTCGATGCGCCGCTCATCGACGCCCTGCATGCGCGCGGCTTCAGCATCGGCGTCGAAACCAACGGCACGATCGATCCGCCTGACGGCATGGACTGGATCTGCGTCAGCCCGAAAGCCGGCGCCGATCTGGTTGTCCGACGCGGCCACGAACTGAAGCTGGTCTATCCCCAGACGGGCGCCGCGCCGGAAGATTTTGTCGATCTCGCCTTTGAGCGCTTCTCGCTGCAGCCAATGGACGGCCCCGACGTGATCGAGAACACCGCGCGCGCGGTTGACTATTGCCTGCGCCACCCGCAATGGCGGCTCAGCCTGCAGACGCACAAGACTCTCGGCATCAGATAGGATTTAGGGTTTCAAGAATGTGGGAATTGACGAAATCGTTCCGCTTTGAGGCGGCGCATTCGCTGCCGGGAACGACATTGGGCGCGGCCAGCGAGGAAATACACGGCCATTCGTTTCGCACAGAGGTCACCGTGCGCGGTACGCCCGATCCTGCGACCGGAATGGTGCTCGACCTCGGCCTGCTCGAACGCAGCATGGCCGAGGTGCGCAAGATGCTCGATCACAAGCTGCTCAACAACGTCGAGGCACTCGGCCCGCCGACGCTCGAGAATCTTTCGCGCTTCATCTGGGAGCGGCTTCAGCACGCCGGCCAAATCACGCGAGTGAGCGTTCATCGTGACAGTTGCAGCGAAAGCTGCACCTATTACGGGCCGCAGGGCTAGACAGATGCAGGGTTAAACAGATGGACGTGTCGGTGATCGAGGATCGCAAGGCGCGGGCGAGGAGCTGGTTCGAGGCGCTGCGCGACCACATCTGCCAGGCCTTCGAGCGGCTGGAAGATGATGCGCCGGTAGCGCTTTATCCCGGCGGCGCGGGGCGTTTCGTGCGCACGCCCTGGGAGCGCACCGACCACACCGGCAAGCCCGGCGGCGGCGGCGTGATGTCGATGATGCGCGGCCGTCTCTTCGAGAAGGTCGGCGTCCACTGCTCGACGGTGCACGGCGAATTCGCTCCAGAATTCCGCGCGCAGATTCCGGGCGCCGCCGACGATCCGCGCTTCTGGGCATCGGGTATTTCGCTGATCGCGCATTTGCGCACTCCGAACGTGCCGGCGGTGCACATGAACACCCGCTTCGTCGTCACGACAAAAGCCTGGTTTGGCGGCGGCGCGGATCTCACGCCGGTGCTCGAGCGGCGGCGGACGCAGCAAGACCCGGATACGCTCGCGTTCCATCGCGCAATGCAGTCCGCGTGCGACGCGCATGCGAAGATCGCGAGCTACGAAAAATACAAACAATGGTGCGACGAATATTTTTATCTGCCCCACCGCAAGGAGTCCCGCGGCATTGGCGGCATTTTCTACGACTGGCACGACAGCGGCGACTGGGACGCCGATCTCGCCTTCACCAAGGAAGTCGGCCGCGCGTTCCTGAAGATCTACCCTGAAATCGTCCGGCGAAATTTTGCCGCACCGTGGAGCGCTGACGACCGCGAGGAGCAACTGATTCGGCGTGGACGCTACGTCGAATTCAACCTGCTCTACGATCGCGGCACCATCTTCGGGCTGAAGACCGGCGGCAACGTGGAGTCGATCCTGTCGTCGATGCCGCCGGAAGCGAAATGGCCATGAGGGTAACGACGCAACTGCCCCGCGCCATGCTGATCGATATGGACGACACCATCCTGTCGGCCTATGGCCGTCCCGATATCGCCTGGAACAACGTCGCAATGGAGTTCGCCAGCGAGCTTGCGCCGCTGTTGCCGCAACAAGTCGCCGTGGCGATCGTGGCTGCAGGACGGAAGTTCTGGGCGACAGCCGCGGCCGAATGGCGGCTGAAACTCGCCGAAGCGCGGCATGAAGTTGTCAGGGGCGGGTTTGCCGCGCTTGCCGGCGCCGGCCATGTCCTGCCGATCGACCTTGCGATTCGGCTCGCCGACCGCTTTACCGCCTATCGCGAAGAGCAGATGTTCGTTTTCCCGGGCGCGCATGACGCGATCGATGCACTGAAAGCGCTCGGCGTCAAACTGGCGCTGGTGACCAACGGCGCAGCGGTGGACCAGCGCGGGAAGATCGAACGGTTTGCGCTGGCGCACCGATTCGATCACATCCAGATCGAAGGCGAACATGGCTTCGGCAAGCCGGACGAGCGCGCCTATATGCACGCCATGCAGGCGCTGGGCGTGACCGCCCCCGAGACATGGATGATCGGCGACAACCTGGAATGGGAGGTCGTGGCGCCGCAGCGCCTCGGCATTTACGCGATCTGGATCGATGTTCACGGCGATGGCCTGCCCGCGGATTCCTTCGTCAAGCCCGATCGCATCATTCGCTCGCTTAAGGAGTTGCTGCCTGCCGGGCGCGGATAGAACGGCCTGGTCGCGGCGCTCAGCACGGAGCCGCCGAAATCATCACAATGCGGCGAAGCCGGAAAGAATGTTCACAGCCGGTGCTCGCGGGCGAAACGGCTGACGGTCTGGTCGGCGATCGCTGCCAGCGCGGCTTGATCCTGCGGAAAATCCGCAGCCAGCCACGCGTCTTCCGCCAGCGCCAGCACATGGCCGAGCGCCGGTCCTTCGGCAATCCCGCGCGCAACGAAATCTGCCGCCTTCAGCGGAAATTTCGGCGCGCTCCAGCGCTGCGGCAGAGTGGCAAGCTCACGCCAATGGGCGAGCTCGCTATCCGCCCCGGCCCGCGCCCACGCCAGCATTAGCCGGTCGCGATAAGCTTGCTCCCCGATCCGGTAGAGCAGCCGCCGCGCCCTCGTCTCGTCCATGCCGACAAGTCGCCACCAGCGATGGCCCATGGAATCAATCGCCTTCGCCTCGGCATTGCTGAGCCGCAACCGCGCGGCCACGCGTTTGGCATCCTCGGTCACGGCAACCGTCAGCGCGCCAAGCCGGCGTACTGCACTCGCCTGAAGGCCAAGCACGCGTTCCGCGGCGATCATCGCGGCAAATGGCCCGGTATAGCAAACACCGCCGAAAATCGGCTGGAGCAAGCCGCCGTCCGCCATCGCCGTAATCGCAACCACCGCGCCGTGCGCGACCACCAGCTTCAGCATCTCCATGCGCACGCGCTCCGCGGAAAGCCCCGCCAATCCCGCGCGCCCACTGATGCAGGCAAGATATCCGGCCCGATCGGGCTCGCCAGCACCGTAAGACGCGTGCATGCGGAAGAACCGCAGAATACGAAGATAATCTTCGGCGATGCGCTGATGCGGATCCCCGATGAAGCGGACGCGTCTGGCGGCGATATCATCGAGCCCGCCGACGTGATCATGCACGACGCCTTCGGCATCGACGGATAGACCGTTGATGGTGAAATCGCGCCGCTCGGCGTCACGGACCCAGTCGCGGCCGAATGCCACCTTGGCCTTGCGGCCGTAGGTCTCGGTATCCTCGCGCAGCGTCGTGACTTCGAACGGCTGGCCTTCGACGACCAAAGTCACGGTGCCGTGGTCGATGCCGGTCGGCACACTCTTGAGGCCGGCCGCTTTGGCACGTCGGATCACTTCGTCCGGCAGCGAGGTGGTGGCGATATCGATATCGCCGGTCGGAATTCTCAGCAGCGCATTGCGAACCGCGCCGCCGATCACGCGCGCTTCCTCGCCGCCGTCGTTGAGCAGTGCGAGCACGCGGGCGGTCGGACCGGATCTAAGCCAGGGTGCGTCCGCGAGCGCACGCACGTCACTCATTTCTCACTCCCGGGCACGAACTTTCCGTTTTCGATATGAGCGGGAACGTAGGTCGAATGCGGCGGCGCGCCGGAAAAATGCGCAAGCAGGATGAAGCTGATCACCACCAGCAGCAGCGATCCCAGCACCAGCTTGGCGAGCAGATGCGCCGGCCAGGACGATTGCGCGAATACTCCACAACGTGTTGCGATGAGGAACAGGGCATAGGCCGCGAACGGGATCAGGAAGATTGCGATCTCGGTCAACACCGGCCGGATCATGACAGGTAGATCCGTTCGTACAGTACCCGCAAGATCCCGGCGGTCGCGCCCCAAATGTAACGCTCGGCAAACGGCATCGCGTAATAGGAGCGCTCCATCCCGCGGAATTCCTTGCTGTGGATCTGGTGGTTCTCCGGATTCATCAGGAAGGACAGCGGAACCTCGAACGCGTCGTCGACCTCGCCTTCGTTGATCTTCAGCTTGAAGCCAGGCTTGACCCGCGCCACCGTCGGCAGGATGCGAAAGCCGAAACCGGTGCCGTAGAGATCGAGATAGCCGATCGGCTCGATGAACTCGCGCTTCAAGCCGATCTCTTCATAGGCCTCGCGCAAGGCCGCATCGAGCGGCGAAGCGTCGGTCGCATCGATTTTGCCGCCGGGAAAGGAAATCTGGCCGGCATGTTCATTGAGATGGGCCGAGCGCTGCGTCAGCAGCACCGTCGGCTGCGGATGATCGACCACCGGAATCAGCACCGCGGCCGGCCGGACCGGCTGTTCGCGCGCGATGATCTCCAGCATGCGGTCGGTGCCCTGATCGCCGCTTTTGGGAATGACGTTGGGATCGACCAGGCCCGGCGGGACCTCGAATTTCAGCCGCGCGGCGCTGCGCGCAAAGAATTCCGCCGAGCTGATCGCAACCGGCTCCGTCTTCAGCATCGGCTCGTTCAAAGCGCGTCCCTCACCTGCTTCGCATCCGCCATTGCGAAGAACTCGCCGCCGGACTCGATTCCGAACATCGGCTGACCATCGACCATCCGCTCCTCGCCCATGTCAACCAGATCGTAATAGAGCGCGCGGGTGACCTTCGCCCACAGGTCGGCGCGGACGTGCAGATAGGGCGTGAGGCCGCCGTCGTTTGCCGCTTCAAACCGCAGGCGATGTCCCGCGTCGCAAGGCACCCAGTCATCGACATTGGTGCGGAAACGCAACAGACGGCCGCGTTCGTCCGCTTCCTTTTGCATCTCGACGGCAAGGAACGGCGCGTCATCGACGCGGATGCCGACCTTCTCCACCGGGGTCACGAGAAAGTGCTTGCCGTCTTCGCGCTTCAGAATCGTCGAAAACAGGCGGACCAGCGCCGGCCGCCCGATTGGTGTTCCCATGTAGAACCACGTACCATCTCCGGCGATTCGCATGTCGAGATCGCCGCAGAACGGCGGATTCCACAGGTGCACCGGAGGTAATCCCTTTGCTCCGGCGGGGCTCCCTGTCGCAGCATTGGTAGCTGCTGCAGTCAGCCCTTCAAGGCCTCGAGCGGTGGTTTGCCCTTCGTTCGCCATGGTTTGCCTTAAGGTTCATAGCCTTAATCTGGCACGATCGGTGCACGTAACGACAGATGTGAGCGGAACATCATTCTCGCCACATCGTGATGCCGTTCATACCCCGAAAAGCCGATAATGTGGGGATAGTTTAATTCAACGAATACATGGCGTTCGCATAAGTTTAGCATGAGGTTCGTGGCGTGACGACGCGCTCAGCGGCGTCTTGAAGCGGGTTAAGGAGAAAGACATGGCTGGTGCAGACAGCGTCGAGAAACTGGAGGATGTGATCGTCCGTTCCGCCGAGCAGGTCGCCGGCCAGATCCGCGCCGCCAAGGAAGCGATTTCCACGGTCATCTTTGGCCAGGACCGGGTGATCGAAAATACCCTGGTGACGATCTTGTCAGGCGGACATGCGCTTCTGATCGGCGTCCCCGGTCTCGCCAAGACCAAGCTGGTGGAAACGCTCGGCATCACGCTCGGGCTCGACACCAAGCGCATCCAGTTCACGCCGGACCTGATGCCGTCGGACATCCTCGGCGCCGAAGTGCTTGACGAAAGCAGCACCGGCAAGCGGTCGTTCCGCTTCATCTCCGGACCGGTGTTCGCGCAGTTGTTGATGGCCGACGAAATCAACCGCGCCAGCCCGCGCACCCAGTCGGCGCTGCTGCAGGCCATGCAGGAGCAGCACATCACGGTTGCCGGCGCGCGGCACGACCTGCCAAGGCCGTTCCATGTGCTGGCGACGCAGAACCCGCTGGAGCAGGAAGGCACCTATCCGCTGCCGGAAGCGCAGCTCGATCGCTTCCTGATGGAGATCGACGTCGATTATCCCGACCGCGACGCCGAGCGGCGCATCCTGTTCGAAACCACCGGCGCGGAAGAGACGCTTGCGAAAGCTTCGATGAATGCGGAACTCCTGACCACGGCGCAGCGGCTGGTGCGGCGGTTGCCGGTCGGCGACAGCGTCGTCGAAGCGATCCTGTCGCTGGTGCGCGCGGCACGTCCCAATCCGGAAGGCGACAGCGAGAAGCTGATCGCCTGGGGACCAGGCCCGCGCGCCAGCCAGTCGCTGATGCTCGCGGTTCGCGCTCGTGCCTTGCTCGATGGCCGCCTCGCGCCTTCGATCGACGACGTGCTGGATCTCGCCGAACCCGTGCTCAAGCACCGCATGGCGCTGACTTTCTCTGCCCGCGCCGAGGGCCGCACCATTCCTGACGTGATCAGGCACTTGAAGACGCGGATCGGTTGATGGCCGCGGACAACAAGCACCTGGACAAGGAGATCATAGCAATTCGACGTGCCGATGGCGAAAGCCGATCGCTCGCCGCTTCGCTGCCGCGTCTGGTGCTTGAAGCCCGCCGCATCGCCGCCAATGTCATTCACGGCCTGCATGGACGGCGGCGCGCCGGCGCCGGCGAAAGCTTCTGGCAATACCGCCGCTTCGTCTCAGGCGAGCCGTCGCAGAACGTCGATTGGCGGCGCTCGGCGCGCGACGATCATCTCTATGTCCGCGAGCAGGAATGGGAAGCCGCGCACACGATCTGGCTGTGGCCGGACCGCTCGCCATCGATGGCGTTTGCATCCAGACAGGCCCGCGATTCCAAGCTCGAGCGCGGACTGATCGTGGGCTTCGCGCTCGCCGAGCTTCTGGTCGCGGGCGGCGAACGCGTCGGCATCCCCGGCCTGATGAACCCAACGTCAAGCAACAATGTGATCGACAAGATGGCGCAGGCGATGCTGCACGACGATGCCGCGCGCGCGAGCCTGCCGCCGTCCTTCGTACCGTCGGCGCTCGCCGAGATCGTGGTGCTTTCGGACCTGTGGTCCCCGATGCCGGAGATCAGGAACATGCTCGCGGGCCTCTCGGCCTCCGGCGCGCATGGCACGGTAATCCAGATCGTCGATCCGGCCGAAGAAACCTTTCCCTATGCCGGCCGCGTCGAATTCGTCGAGCCGGAAGACGGCAGCGTCATCACCGCGGGCCGCGCCGAGAGCTGGACCACCGATTACGTCGCGCGCGTCGCGCTTCATCGCGACGAAATCCGCGCCGAGACCAACAGGCTCGACTGGCTGTTCTCGACCCACACCACCAGCCGCTCGGCGGCCGAACTACTATTGTTCCTGCACGCAGGCATGATGGTGAGCAAGGGCGGGCGTTCGAGCGTCAAAGCGGGGCGAAGCGCATGATCGCCGGTCTCCCCCTCTCCTTTGCCGAACCGCTGTTGCTGCTGGGACTGTTGAGCCTGCCGGTGCTGTGGTGGCTGTTGCGGGTGATGCCGCCGCGGCCGAAGCGCATCGAGTTTCCGCCGACGCGGCTGTTGTTTGATATCACGCCAAGGGAAGAGACGCCGTCGCGCACACCTTGGTGGCTGACGGCGCTGCGCCTCGCGGCCGCGGCACTCGTGATCCTCGCGGCCGCCGGTCCGATCTGGAATCCGCAGACCGGGTTGGCCTCCAGCAAGGCGCCGCTTGTGATCCTGCTCGACGACGGCTGGAGCGCGGCGACCAGCTGGGACGCGCGGATCAAGGCCGCCGACGAATTGATCGCCAATGCCGACAATGACCGCCGCGGGGTTGCGCTGGTGCCGCTGTCGGAGCCTGCGCGCGACATCACGCTGATGACCGCCGGCACCGCGCGCGTTGCGTTGCGCCAGCTGGCGCCAAGGCCCTATTCGATCGAGCGCGTCGAAACTCTGCCCAGCATCGAGCGTTTCCTGAAAGCGACCGGCGATTGCGAAATCGCCTGGCTGTCCGACGGCGTCGATACCGGGCGCGGCACCGAATTTCTCGAAGGATTGGCCAAGACGATCGGCGAGCGCACCTTGACGGTGTTCGAAGGCGGCGCGCCCTCGGCGCTGGCGCTCGTTGCGGCCGAAAATGCCGCGGCAAAGATGACCGTGAAAGTGCTGCGCACTCAGGGCGGTATCGCCGCCGGCATCGTTCGCGCAGTCGACGCCAAGGGTTCGCCGATCGGCGAGGCCCGTTACGGCTTCGGATCGCAGGAGCGTGAGACCGAAGCGTCGTTCGACCTGCCGGTCGAACTGCGCAACGATATCGCGCGGCTGGAAATCGCAGGCGAACGTTCTGCGGGCGCGGTGCAACTACTCGACAAAAGATGGCGGCGGCGCGCGATAGGCGTGGTCTCGGGCTCGACCAGCGATACCGCACAGCCGCTATTGGCATCGACGTTCTACCTGACCCGCGCGCTGTCGCCGTTCGCCGACGTGCGGCTGGGGGATCGCGGCGCCCCGCAACAGGTGATCGCGCAGTTTCTGGACCAGCGGCTGCCGATGATTGTGCTGGCGGATGTCGGCACGTTGTCGCCGGAAATCCGCGAACGTCTGAACGCCTGGATCGAACAGGGTGGCGTGCTGGTCCGTTTCGCGGGTCCCCGCCTGGCGCAGGCAGATGACGATCTCGTGCCGGTCAAGCTGCGCCGCGGTGGACGCATTCTTGGCGGCAGCCTCACCTGGGAGAAGCCGCAGCATCTGGCGTCGTTCGCGGCCGAGGGGCCGTTCGCCGGCTTGCAGGTCCCGAAAGACATCACCGTCAGCCGGCAGGTGCTGGCCGAACCGGATGCGGTGCTGGCGACCAAGAGCTGGGCCTCGCTGGAAGATGGCACGCCACTCGTGACCGGCGAACATCGCGGCAAGGGCGTCGTCAGCCTGTTCCACGTCGGCGCCGATTCACGGTGGTCGGATCTGCCGATGTCCGGCAGCTTTGTCGAGATGCTGCGCCGGCTGGTTGACATGTCCGGCTACACCTCCACGCCTGGCGCGGGCGTTGCGGGTGAGGTCAAAGCCGAGACGGTGGCGCCGCTGCGCACGCTCGACGGGTTTGGTGCGTTCGGACCGCCGCCTTCTACCGCCAAGCCAATGTCCGCAGACTATCGCGATCGCGCAACCCCGGACCATCCGCCCGGTTTCTATGGCCCGGCCGAAAGTCCGATCGCGGTCAATACGCTGGCGGCTGCCGATCGAATCGCGCCGCTCGAGACATCGAGCCTGCGCGCGCGGCACGCCAGCTACAGCAACGCCGAACCGCGCGATTTGCGCGGCATCCTGTTGTCGTCAGCACTGGCGCTGTTTTTGATCGATGCGATCATCGTTGCGATGCTCGGCGCCGGCCTCGCCGCGCTGCTGCGGCGGCGCTCCGCGCCGGCGGTGCTGGCATTTGGATTCATGCTGGCCACGATGACTGCCTCGCCGACAGATGCCGCAAACAATGACGATTTCGCAATCAAGTCGGTCTCGCAGACGCGGCTGGCTTACGTCGTTACTGGAAACGCCGATGTCGATTCCATCGTCAAGTCGGGCATGTCCGGACTGACCTTATTCCTGGCGCAGCGCACCGCGCTGGAGGCCGGCGATCCCGTCGGCATCGATCCGGCACATGACGAACTGGCGTTCTTTCCGCTGATCTACTGGCCGGTGGTGCCGGGTGCGCCCAAACCGCCGCAGGACGCCATCAACCGCATCGACGCGTATATGAAACAAGGCGGCACGGTCGTATTCGACACCCGCGATGCCATCGAGGCGCCGCCGAGCGACAATGGCAGCTCGCAAACGCCGGGAATGCAGACGCTGCGCGAGATTCTTTCTTCGCTCGACGTACCCGAACTCGAGCCGGTGCCGCGCGAACACGTTCTCACCAAGACGTTTTACCTGCTGCGCGATTTTCCCGGCCGCTTCAATTCCGGCCAGACCTGGGTCGAAACCCTGCCGCGCGAGGACGACGACGAGGCGGCCTCCCGGCCGGCGCGCGGCGGCGATGGCGTGTCGCCTATCATCATCACCTCGAATGACCTCGCCGGCGCCTGGGCGATCCGCCCGGACGGGCAACCGATGCTGCCGCTGACACCGGGCGAGCCGCGGCAGCGCGAATTCGCCTTCCGCGCCGGCGTCAACATCGTGATGTACACGCTGACCGGCAACTACAAGGCCGATCAGGTGCACGCGCCGGCTCTCATCGAGCGCTTGGGCCAATAATATGAACTACGGCATCGCATTCACGCCGCTGGTTCCTTCGCTCGTGCTGTGGCTTGGGCTGGCTGCGATCGTCGTGATCGCGGCCCTGCTGCTGCTCTCGCGTTCGCGCGGCGCCGCCGTGCGGGTAGCGGCGCTGGCGTTGATCCTGCTTGCGCTCGCCAATCCCTCCTTCACCCGCGAGGACCGCGAGCCGCTGTCGTCGATCGCCGCTGTCGTGATCGACAAGAGCCCGAGCCAGAATTTTGGCACACGCAACCAGGAGACGACGAAAGCGCAGGAAGCGCTTGTCGATGGCCTGAAGAAGATCAGGGGATTGGAAGTCCGTGTCGTCGAGGCCGGGCAGGCCGATGGCGAGACCGACGGCACAAAATTGTTTGGCGCGCTGTCCTCAACACTGTCCGATGTTCCGGTCGATCGCGTGGCCGGCGCCTTCCTGATCACCGATGGGCGGGTCCACGACATCCCGGCCAACGCCGCGGCAGTCGGCTTCCAGGCGCCGGTGCATGCGCTGATCACCGGACGCAAGGACGAGCGCGACCGGCGCATCGCGATATCAGCCGCGCCGCGCTTCGGCATCGTCGGGCAACCCCAGACCATCACCTATCGCCTGGACGACCAGGGCGTCACCGGCGAGCGCGCCAGGATCGTCGTACGCCGTGACGGCGAAGTGATCAACGAACGCACGCTCTCGAGCGGCCAGACCGCCAATATCGAGATCGACATCAAGCATGCCGGCCCGAATATCGTGGAGATTGAGGCCTCGCCGCTCGATAACGAATTGACGCTCGTCAACAACCGCGCGGTGGTCGCGATCGACGGCGTGCGCGACAAGCTGCGCGTGCTGCTCGTCTCCGGCGAGCCGCATTCCGGCGAGCGCACCTGGCGCAATCTG
>JBJMTR010000049.1:0-10013 GCA_045811565.1 Bradyrhizobium sp. | reverse complement strand
GGCCCGCCCGGCAATGCCACTCGGCAGCCACCCGCCGGCGTGGCCCCGACCCGGATAGACGTTCAGCCGGCGTTCAGGTCCGGCTTTCCAAACCTTAACCCCGCACGCTAAGCCTGTTCGCTTTTTTTGGTTGTTTGAAACGCGAATTGGGCACTATTAGCTCACCGATGGAGGCAATCTCTGCCGAAATCATCGCGATCTGAACCGGGCCGGATGCTCAACAAGTTTACCAAAGGATTGCAGACCTTTAGCCGGCAACGGCTGGCGTTGGGCGTGGCCTTGCTGGCGCTGGCTGCCGCCGCTGGCTACGGGTTGGTGCATATTCTTTCGGCGAAGCAGGGACATTCGGAAATATCGAGCCAGTCCCGCAGGGGACTGCAGCGCTACACGCCGACGCCTGCCGAGTGGGCAAGCCTGAGTTTCCAGCCGGTTACCGAGCGCGCCTTCCGTGCCGAATATGTCACCGAAGGCAAGATCGCGATCGACGAGGATCGTTCCACGCCGGTGTTTTCGCCGTATACCGGCCGGGTGACAAAACTGCTGGCGCGGCCGGGCGACAGCGTCGTAAAGGCACAGCCGCTATTCGTTATCGAAGCGGCCGACACGGTGCAGGCGCAGAACGACTACATCGCCGCCATGAGCGCCGTGAACAAGGCCAAGTCAGCGCTCGATCTCGCGCAGATCCAGGATAACCGTGCCCGGGACCTGTTCGAAGGCAAGGCGGTGCCGCTGAAGGATTACCAGCAAAGTCAGGCCAACCTGGTCCAGGCGCAAAACGATCTGCGCTCGGCGCAAACCGCGCTCGAAGCATCGCGCAACAAATTGCGGATCTTCGGCTTCACCGATGATGACATCGCCACCTTCCGCCAGAATGGCGGCATCAACCCGGAGATCACCATTTTCGCGCCGATCGCGGGCACCGTGGTTCAGCGCAAGGTCGGGCCCGGCCAGTATGTCTCTTCCGGCGCCAGCGATCCCGTCTATGTGATCGGCGATCTTTCGACCGTTTGGCTTTTGGCTTTCGTCCGCGAGAGCGACGCGGCCAAAGTCGCCGTCGGGCAAGACGTCACCTTTAATGTCATGGCGCTGCCGGGCCGCCCGCTGACGGCGCGCATCAACTATGTTGCCGCGGCGATCGATCCCGCGACGCGAAGGCTCCTGGTGCGTGCCACGATCGACAACAAGGATGGGTCGTTGAAGCCGGAAATGTTCGCCAATGTCACGCTGTATTCTCCCAGCGATCATCCAGCGGTCGGTGTGCCCAAGCAGGCGCTGATCTACGAGGGCGACCAGGTCCGCGTCTGGGTCGCCCATGACGACAAGTCGATCGAGCTGCGCCAGATCAAACCCGGTCTCACCAATGGTGATCTCGTCGAGATCGTCGGCAATTTGAGGCCGGGCGAGCAGATCGTTACAAAAGGCAGCCTGTTCATCGACCGCGCCGCGTCCGGCAGCTGATCTCCTCCCTAAGCCCGTTGAAAGCTCCGGCCTGAATGGATCGTCTTGTCGCCCTTGCCGTCAGCCGCCGCTACTTGATGGTCGGCATGTTCTTCGCCGTGCTCATCGGCGGTCTGATCGCCTTCAGGCAGCTCAATATCGAAGCCTATCCCGACCCGACGCCGCCGATGGTCGACATCGTGACGCAAAGTCCGGGTCTGTCGTCGGAAGAGATCGAGCGTTACATCACCATTCCGATCGAGACCCAGGTCGCAGGCATCAAGAACCTGCGCACCATCCGAACCATTTCGTTGTATGGACTATCCGACGTCAAACTGCAGTTCTCCTTCGACTACACCTATGACGAGGCGCTGCAGCAGGTGTTGAACCGGCTGGCGCAACTCGCGCCGCTGCCGGGCAACGTACAGCCCGGGATTTCGCCGCTCAGCCCGATTGGGGAAATTTTCCGTTACCGGTTGAAGGGGCCGCCAAATTACAGCGTGCTCGACCTCAAGACATTGCAGGACTGGGTGTTGCAGCGTCGTTTCCGCGCCGTGCCCGGCGTGATCGACGTCACCGGCTGGGGCGGCAAGACCAAGACCTATGAGCTGCAGGTCGATTTCAACAAGCTGGTCGCTAATGGCTTGACGCTGCCGCAGGTGCTGCAGGCCGTCGGCAACGCCAACATCAATGTCGGCGGCAACACCGTCAATATCGGCGCCCAATCGGCCGTGGTGCGCGGCGTCGGCTTGATCCGCTCGATCGACGACCTCAATAACACCATGGTGTCGCAATCCGGCGGCAATCCGGTGCTGGTCAAAGACGTCGCCAACGTGACCATCGGCGAGAAGCCGCGGCTCGGCATCGCCGGCCTCGACCAGGACGACGACATCGTGCAGGGCATCGTGCTGATGCGCCGCGGCGAGCAGAGTTCGCCGACCATCACGCGGGTCGAGCAGCTGGTCGCCTCGATCAACAATTCCTCGATCCTGCCGCCGGGCGTGCATATCGAACGCATCTACGACCGCAAGGACTTGATTGACCTTACCACCCACACGGTGTTGCACAACATGGTCGCCGGGATCCTCCTGATCGTGCTGTTGCAATGGATATTCCTGGGCGATCTGCGCAGCGCGCTGATCGTCGGCGCGACGATTCCGTTCGCGCTGTTCTTTGCCGTGATCATCCTGGTGGCCCGCGGTGAGTCCGCCAATCTGCTGTCGGTCGGCGCCATCGATTTCGGGCTGATCGTCGACGCCACGGTGATCATGGTGGAAGCAATCTTCCGGCGGCTGTCGCAGACCACGGCGCTTTCGGAGGCCGAGCGGAGCCACATCTCCTTTGACACCACCATGGGAATGAAGAGCCACGCGATCCTCTCGGCGGCCGCCGACGTGTCGCGCTCGATCTTCTTTGCTGCCGCTATCATCATCGCCGCATTCCTGCCGCTGTTTACGCTGAGTGGGGTCGAGGGCAACATCTTCGGGCCGATGGCGCGGACCTACGCCTATGCGCTGGCCGGCGGGTTACTCGCCACGTTCACCGTGACGCCTGCGTTGAGCGCGATCATCTTGCCTTCGCATATCGGGGAGACCGAAACCTGGATCGTGAAACAGCTCGATCGGCTCTACCTGCCGGTTCTGAACTGGGCGCTCGCGAACCGGCGCCTCGTCATGACCGGCGCCGCGGGTCTCGTGATGCTGACCCTGGTGTTCGTTCGCTTCCTGGGGCTGGAATTCCTGCCCAAACTGGAAGAAGGCAATTTGTGGATTCGCGCCACGCTGCCACCGACGATCTCGCTGCAGGAGGGCAACGCCTATGTCAACGAGATGCGGAAGCTGATCCGAAACCGTCCCGAGGTGGAGTCTGTGGTGTCGCAGCAGGGTCGTCCGGATGACGGCACCGACGCGGCCGGCCTGTTCAACGCCGAATTCTTTGCGCCGCTGAAGCCGGCGAGCGATTGGCCCGACACTCATGACAAGGGAGAACTCACGGCACAGTTGCTGGCGCAACTGCAAGACAAGTTTCCCGGCGTCGAATTCAACTTCTCGCAATATCTGCAGGATAATGTCTCGGAGGCGGTATCCGGCGTCAAGGGCGAGAACTCGATCAAGCTGTACGGCAACGATCTGCAGGCGCTGACCGATACCGCCAACAAGATCAAGTCCGTGCTCTCCAGCGTGCAGGGCATCACCGATCTTGCGGTGTTCACCTCGCTCGGCCAGCCCACCATCCAGATCGATATCGATCGGGCGCGGTCGGCGCGTTATGGGCTGTCGCCTGGCGATATCAATGCCACGATCAAGGTCGCGGTCGGCGGCGACAGCGCCGGGGATCTCTATGAACCCGGCAGCGACCGGCACTTCCCGATCATCGTTCGCCTGGCGCCGGAATATCGCAAGAGCGCCGAGGCGATCCAGAATTTGCGGATCGGCGTCGCGGGCACGAACGGCGGGATCACGCAGATCCCTTTGAGCGAAGTTGCCTCGATCAACATCATTTCTGGCGCGGCCTACATCTACCGCGAACAGCAGGAGCGCTATCTGCCCATCAAATTTTCGGTGCGCGAACGCGACCTCGGCAGCGCGATCCAGGAAGCGCAGGACAAGGTCGCAAGCCAGATCCAGCTCCCGCCGGGATCGCGTGTCGAATGGGTCGGCGAATTCGGCAATCTGCAGGATGCCATCAAACGGCTGTCGATCGTGGTGCCGATCAGCCTCGTGCTGATCGCGGTGCTGCTGTTTTTCAATTTCGGCTCGATGGTCGACACGTTATTGGCGATGAGCGTGATCCCGATGGCGATCTTCGGTGGCGCGCTCGGCCTTCTGATCTCCGGCATCCCGTTCAGCGTGTCGGCCGCGATCGGCTTTATCGCGTTGTTCGGCATCGCGGTGATGGATGGCATCATCATCCTGTCGCAGTTCAACCAGCTGATCGAGGAAGGTTACGACCGGATGCGCGCGGTGGTCCGCACCGGCGAACTGCAGTTGCGCCCGGTGTTGATGACCTGCGTCGTCGCCGGCGTCGGGCTGTTGCCGGCGGCGTTGTCGGAGGGGATCGGATCGCAGGTGCAAAAGCCGTTGGCGGTGGTGGTCGTCACGGGGATGATGCTGGCGCCGATCGTGATCCTGGTGACGCTGCCGGTGCTGATCTACTATTTCTCGCGACGGGCGCGGTAGAGCATGACCCGGAAAAGTGGCTACGGTTTTCCCTCGCGACAAACGCGAAGCGTTTGCGCGGAGATCATGCTCTACGCTTGCTCAGAATCCGTAGAGCCGCGCCGAGTTGTCGACCAGGATCTTCTTGCGGACCGCCGCATCCGGTGCCCACACCGGAAGCTGGTTGAGCAGCCGCCCGTCGTCGATCGGGAACAGCGGCGTCACGTCAGTGACCTTCTTGCCCGGCGGCGTCACCGAATCCGGATGCGGCCAATCGGTGCCCCAAACGATGCGGTCGACATTCGCCGCGATCAGCGCCTTGGCCAGCGGGATGCAGTCGGTGTAGTCGGGTCCGAGCTTGGAGGCGCGATAGGCACCGGAGATCTTCACATAGGCCTTGCCGGACTTCACCAATTCGAGCAGATCCGCAAACCCCGGCTGCTCGACGCCAAGTGCAGCCTGCGCGCCGCCGAAATGGTCGAACACGACAGGCACCGGCGAGGCGGCAACGAGGTCCTTGGTTGCCGTGATCATCGGGAGATTTGTGAATATCTGGATATGCCAGCCGCGCCCTTTCACGCGTTCGACGGCGGTCTGGAAGCGTGGGCGTGCCACCGCGGGATCGTTGACGCCGCCAGTGGCAAGATTAAGCCTGATACCGCGAATGCCCGCTTGTCCCATCGCATCGAGGTCGGCCTCCGATGTCTTCTCGTCGATCACGGCGACACCGCGCGCCGTCGGGCCGCGCGCCTTCATCCCGAACAGCGTGGCGGAGTTGTCGGTGCCGTAGATGCTCGGCGTGACGATGACCACGCGTTCCATGTGCAGCGCCTTGTGCAACGCCGTCATCTCTTCGGGCGACGCCAGTTCCGGCGTGTAGACGCGGCCCGAGAAGAACGGGAATTTCTCGGGGTCCGGGTGGATGTGGGTATGGCAGTCGCAGGCGCCGGCCGGGACGTCGAAATTCACCGGCGTCGAGGGCTGCGCCGCTTTCGCGAAAACGGTTCTGTTGTTCATGACTGCTCCCGCCGCGATGGAGGCAAGCATCATACTGCGTCGCGTCAGCATCGGTTTTCTCCCTGCGTTTTCCTGTTCTTGAGTTTTGAACCTGGATCGGTGCGCATTTCGCCGTCAGTTGACATTCGCTGCGAACAGCTTCGCATCCTCTTCCAGAAGCAAACCGTCCTGCACCAGCTGCTGCGCCGCCTTCGCTATCGCGGCGGCACGGTCGCCCTCATTGGGATAACGCTCCGCCATCGAAGGCCGTGGATCGTCGCTTTTCAGCCGCTGTTCGCGGGTCGCTGCGAACGGGATCATGGTGCCGTAGTTGTCGCATAGTTCGCCTTGACCAAAGCCGGCCTTGCGCAAATTCCAGCCGGTATGGGTGGCCGCCGGCGCTTGCAGCGTCGGCAGGTGTACACCGGCGATGTCGCGGCCATCGGCATCGGTCTTGGGCACGAAGACCGGATAGGCGGTTCCCTTCGAGGGTGGCATCTCATCGGAGTTGAGGAGGGTCGGCTGGGCGATCCGGCCGGGATAGCTGACGCCGGGGAGGCGGGGGAAGCCGACCTCATCTATTGCAGGCGGCACCAGCGTCCCGTCGGCACGGCTCGGATATCGGCTATCCGGCGGCCGCGCGCCGTTACTGATCCAGCCATCCAGCGCCACCAGCAGGGCCCGCGCCGGCGGACCCGCATTCAGCGGATTGGTCGGCAACGCGCAGGTTTTCGCCGTTTCGGATTTGGCGTTGGCCATTGCAAAATGCTGCAGGTTGGAAAGCAGGAACAGCCTGATGTTGTCGGGCATATCCAGCGCGTTGCCCTGCGTGTCCGTCACCACGAGCGAAGCGCGCTGCTGGTAGAACTCGATCTCACTGTCGGTCTTGATGATCTTCGGACAGTTGCCGGCAGCAAGGCAGCGCGCCAGAAAGCCGTCGCGCCTTCCCGTCAGCGGGTCGGTTATTACCGGGTAGGTGAAGGGAAAATCCGCGCCGGGATAAAGCATGTCGGCATGCTGATACGGAGACCGGCCGGGCTGACTGAAACGATAGTTGGTGAAGGTCTTCTTGCCGCCGGAGACATGCGGCATCAATCCTTCGAATATGGTGCGGTCGGCTTCATCGGCGTTGAACCCGAGATAGAGATAGTCGTGCAAATAGCGGCCGCTTTGCGAAGCACCGAATCCGATGGCGCGATCGATCCGGCCGGCGAGGGGATTGGCGGTGCCCGCCGAATCCGCCGTCTCGTAGCGCAGGAACGAGAGGATGTCCCGGGTGGCGGCGAAGCCGAGCCCCATCGCCTTGGAGCCTCTGGCGGTGTAGATGAACTCGTAGATCGCGCCGGCATCGAAGCCCTCCGGCCGCTTGATCGAGATTTTGGTCGGGCTTTCGAATTTGACTTCAAGACCGGTGGGCGTGGCGCGCGGATCGGTCTCGCGCTGGCGCACGCTGAGCTTCGCCTGCGAGGGATCGAGATCGGCGGCGGGATAGCTGAGCGTCGCGCTGGCCGGATCATCCATGTGGTCGAAGATGAAATCCTCGCGCGCAAGGCCGGTCACATCCACCACAGGCGGCGAAAATGTCATCCGCCCTCCGCCGGGCACAATGTCGCCTTGCCACCCACTCCAGACGACCGTGTAGCCGCGGTTCATCAGGAAGCCGTTGCCGGCGTCGGCAGCTTTCGCCAGATCGTTGACGACGAGCGGATGGTCGTTGAACAGCGCGACAGCGAGCTTGTTGCCGCGATTGAGTGCTTCATAGAACAGGCGGCGATTGCCGTTGCCCGCAACGGTGGGCCGCAAAATCTCGACGTCGGTCACGGCCTCGACCAAACCTTGCGCGTTGCGCGGCGCCCGGTCCAGATCGACGATGATGTTGTTGTGCGGATCATCCGGAAACACCGCGATCGTCGCTCGCGCGTTGATCCGGTCATAGGTGCCGACAGCGCCGAAAGTTCGCCCCTCGAACGCCGGCGATTCCACGCGGGAAATTTCGAACTTCAGGATTTTCGCGGCCGAAGGGCCGGAGAGAGCCGTAACGCCGGCGATCAACACGATCGACCTCAGCAGATGCCGCATGGCGTTCTCCCCGCTGTCTGTGCCGGGCGTTGCTTCGCCGCGGTCTTGGGCGGGAGATTACAGAGAAAAACGAGATGCGGGAAGACGTGCGATGCGCGGCCGGCTTAGCCGCCAATTGCGCCCCAGACTTCCGTGACCAGTCTCGTTCCGTCCAGCCAAGGACCGGGCAGGGCATCGGGGTTTATTGCCCCGACGGCGTGCGCAGCCCGTGCCAGGCATCGCGCACCTGATGATAGTGCACTTCCGGCAAGTAATCCGGTGTATTGAGGCTGAGTGTCTTGACGTCGAGCCGGCCGATGGCGCTGAGCAGCGCATAGGACGCGATCACGCGGTCGCGCTGCGCTCCGATCAGCCGAGCCTTTGCCAGGATAAGGTCCTGCTGCGCGTTGAGCACGTCGACGGTGGTGCGCTGACCGCCCGCCGCTTCCCTCTGTACACCCTGCAAGGCGACCGTTGCGGCGCGAACCTCGGATTCGGAAGCGGTCACCGCGACCTTGGCGCCTTCATACGCGACCCATGCGCTGATAGCGGCTGTTCGCGCCTGATTGCGGACCTGATCGAGCACCAGCCGGCTTTGCGCGGTGACTTCCTTGGCCTGCCGGGTCTGCGAAGCCGCACTGCCGCCATCGTAGATCGGCTGGTTCAACTGGCCGACCACGGACGCCTGATCGGTGCCGCGGGTACCGAGCGTCGGGTCTGAATCCCGGCTGCGGCTGACACTGCCCTGCACGGTGACGCTCGGCATCAGGCTGCTTTCAGCGACGTGGATCGTGGTCGAGGCGACATCGACATCAAAACTTGCCGCCATCACGGCTGGATGCTCGCGGAAGGCCATATTGGTGGCGTCTTCGCGGCTACGCGGCAGATACCGGTCGACCGTTTCGGCAGGCCGCAGTTGCGCGGGCGGGTTGCCGATCACCTGAGCATAGGTCGCCTGGCTGATCGCGAGGTTGACCTCGGCGGCGTTGAGATCGGCGAGACCGCGATTGAGCCGTGCTTCGGCCTGCGCGGTATCGGTCGGCGTGACGTCGCCGGCATTGAGGCGCTTCTGCGTGATCCCCTGAGTTTCTCTTAGGAAGGCGACGTTGGCGCGCTGCGCCTCGACCAGTGACTGGTTCGCCAGCACGTTGGTGTAAGCCGTGACAGCATCGAGCAACACGCCCTGGCCGACATTGCGCAGCGCCTCGCGGCCAGATTGCACCTGCAGTTCTGCCACGCGCACGCTGTTGGCGGTCTTGAAGCCGTTGAATAGCGTCTGCGTCACCGTTACCCCGATCTGCCAGGGCTTCAGATTGGCAGATTGCACGGTATTGTCGGGCAGCAGATCGCGCACCGCCTGCAAGCCGGCGGAGAGGCTCGCCGTGATCTGCGGTCGATACCCCGCCAAGGCTTGCGGCACGTGTTCGTCGGTTGCGCGCTGCCGCGCCCGCTCGGCATTGAGCTGCGGATTGGTCTGATAGGCTTTTGCCAACGCCTCCGGCAGGCCCTCGGCTCCAGCCGCGGTCGCGGCAAAACTCAAGACCACCGCTGCCGCGGCCAACGTGACGCAAGTCATTACGCCAAGACAAATGCCCGATCGAAGCACGCGCCTTCCAACGCGGCCAACTTTAGCGGCACGTTCAGCCATGTGATCCCGTATGCTAACCCCTGCCGTCCGCCCCCGCCAGCGGCTTTGAGACATCTAGCTGTTTAACGGCGGGTACCGCCACTGGCAAACGGTCGCGCGACATCAGCACATCAATTCAGTTCTTGTCTGTTGCCGGTTCGTCACAGACGAATAGCGGTTGTAAATGCGCTATAGCTTCGAGCGGCGGGCGTCCGATCCGGGCCTCTGGCTTGCCGCCCTCCCGGGTTCACATTCAATGCCGAAACTTTTCTCCGACCCCGAAGCGATCGCGGAAGATATCTTCCGCGACGTCGGAACGATCTCGTGGTCGGGCTGCCGCTCGGGCGGCAAGGCCAACCACATCATCAACGCGCTCTATGCGCGGGCGGCCGCCGACCGCTCGATCAAGCTGACCTTCTTTTCCGCGCTGACGCTGGAAAAACCGAAGCCCGAAAATCTGATCGAGCGGCGCTTCATCGGTCCGGTGATCGACCGCCTGTTCGGCAGCTATCCCGATCTGACTTACGCCGGCGCGTTGCATGCCGGCGCCCTGCCGCCGAACATCACATCATCGAGTTCTTCTTCCTGGCGGGCCGCTGGCTGCGCGTTCCGTTCGCCCAGCAATATTACATTTCCGCAAACTACACGCACGCAGCGTCCTGTATCCTGGCGCGCGGGCTCAACGTCGTCACCCAGCTTGTGGCCAAGCGCGTTGCCGACGGCGTTGCGCGCTATAG